>NZ_JBVIJC010000009.1:93217-345496 GCF_055581605.1 Streptomyces sp. NPDC031418 | reverse complement strand
TTCGCGGCACCGGCTACATCTACGCCACACCGACCCCCCCTCATGCACCTCCCCCCCCCCCCCCCTCCCCCCCTCCCCCCCCCCCCCCCCCCCCCCCCCCCCCCTCTTCCCCCCCCCCCCCCCCCCCCCCCCCCCCCCCCCCCCCCCCCCGGGACCCTCCGTAGCGCTCCCCCGCGCAGCATGCTGCGGGAGAGGCGCACGCCCGCGCATTGCCGGTTTCCGGCAGTCTTCACTACTGTCTGCATGCCGGAAGGGCGCTAAGAAACCGTCACCGGCGCGTCAGGATCACGGAAACGGGGGCCGCTTCCGGGGGAGCGGTGCATGGGGGCGGCGTGCGCGAGCATCAGGACACACCGGGGCACTATCCGAACTACCTGGAGGGGTTCCCGCGCGCCCTCGCCGAGGCCGCGGCCACCGGCCGCCGGCTGACCCGGGAGGAGCTGAAGGAGCGCCGCGCCCTGGGCGAGCAGGCGGCCGAGGCCGGGCACGGGCTGCGCGCGCTGGTCGTCGCCCACCTCGCCGCCGCCCGTGCCGCCTGGCCGGCCGGGCCGGTCTCGGCGGAGAGCACGCTGGCCGCGCTGGCCGCCGTGGAACAGGCGGTGGACGCGTTCGCCGAGGGCTACGAACGCGCCCAGCGGCTCGCCGTGCGCCGGGAGGAGGCGGCGCGCCGGGAGTTCATCGACGACCTGCTCTACGGCCGCAGCGACCTGGGCCGGGTCGCCTCCCGCGCGGAACGCTTCGGTCTGCGGCTGTCCCGCGCGCACGCGGTCGCGGTGGCCGAGGGCCCGGTCGCCTACGGCGAGGGCGACCCGCTCGCCCGGAAGGTCGAGGCCGCCGTGCTCGCCCGGTTCGACTCGCGCAGCATCCTGCTCACCACGAAGAACGGCCGGCTGCTGTGCATCGCGCCCGGCGACGAGGACGAGGTGCTCACCTACTTCGCCAAGCAGGCGTACGCGGCCACGGACGGCTGCCGGGTCGCCATCGGCCGCCCGCAGCCCGGCGCCGGCGGGGTCGTGCAGTCGTACGAGGAGTCGCTCGCCGCGCTGGAGATGGCCGGCCGGCTCGGCCTGGACGCGCCCCTGCTGCGCGCCGCGGACCTGCTGGTCTACCCCGTGCTCGCGCGCGACCGGCAGGCGATGGCCGACCTGGTGCAGCACACCCTGGGCCCGCTGACCTCGGCCCGGGGCGGCGCCGTGCCGCTGCTGGAGACCCTCTCGGCCTACTTCGACTCCGGCTGTGTCGCGGCGGAGGCCGCCCGCCGTCTCTCGCTCAGCGTCCGGGCGTTCACCTACCGCCTGGAGCGCATCCACAAGCTCACCTCGGCCAACCCCGCCGACCCGTCCCACCGGTACATGCTCCAGACCGCGGTTATCGGGGCCCGCCTCCTGGACTGGCCGAACCGGCCGCTGTGAGGGCGCCGGGCCACCTCACGGGACGTCAGGCCGCCTCACGGGGCGTCAGGAAAGTACTTGCATTTATGGAAAGTACTGTCCATGCTGAAGGTACGCACGGAGGAGCGGACCGACCAACCGCCCCTCCCCACACCGGAGGTACACGTATGGACACGGGGGAACCGATGGGCACGGGCGAACCGATGGACCCGAAGCAGGCCGAGGAGGCCCTCGCGGCCGCCCGTTCCGCGCGCTGCGCGGCGCAGAAGGCCGGCGACGAGCGGCACCGGCCGCTGGGCTACGCGATCGGGCAGGGTCTGGCCTCGGCGGTCGGCTTCAGTGCGCTGGGGCTGGCCGACCGGCAGCCCCAGTGGGCTCCCTGGCTCGCCGGGGTCGGGGTGCTGAGCCTGCTCGTCTTCCTCGCGCTTATCTGGGCGGGCGTGCATCACACCGGGACGGTGCGCTGGTTCGGCCGGGACAGCGGGTGCGACCGGCCGCGCTGGCAGGCGTGGGTGCTGCCGCTGACGCCCGTCGCGATCGGCCTGCTCGGCTACGCGTTCTACGGCGCCGCCGGCTGGCTCGTCGCCTTCGGCGTGAGCGAGGGCGCCGGACGCGTCCTGACCGCGGCCCTGGCGGGACGGGTGGCGAGCACGGCATGACCGATCCCGGCAAGGCGCCCCCGGCCCTCGACCGCGAGTTGCACCATCCGACCCGGCTGGCCCTCGCCGCCTACCTCTCGGCCTGCGGCGAGGCGGAGTTCGGCGTCCTGCGGGACTACTGCCAGGTGTCCGACTCCACGCTGAGCAAGACGCTCTCCGCGCTGGAGAAGACCGGCTATGTCAGCATCCGCAAGGGCCATCTCGGCAAGCGGCCGCGCACCTGGGCCTCGCTCACCTTCGCCGGCCGCCGGGCGCTCACCCGCCATCTCGCGGCCCTGGAGGAGATCGCGGCGACGGCGCGCCGGGCGGCGGCCGGCCAGGACACCGGCGGCCGAGCGGCCGGCCAGGACACCGGCTGACCGGCCGGCCAGGACACCGGCCGAGCTGTCGGTCAGGACATCGGCCGAGCTGTCGGTCAGGACATCGGCCGAGCTGTCGGCCGGGGCACCGGCCGACCGGCCGCCCGGGCGGCTACTCGTCGTCGACGGTCCGCACCGGGGTGACCTCCCCGGGCTCGCGCAGCTCGGTCTGTTCCGAGCGGACGAGCAGGACGTCTCCGACGAAGAGGTCGTAGATCAGCACCCCGATCACTCCGCCGATCAGCGGCCCGACGATGGGGATCCACCAGTAGTTGCTGAACGCGCCGGAGACGCTCCCCGGGAACGCCAGGCTCTTCCAGCCGGCCAGCCAGGTGAACAGCCGCGGCCCGAAGTCACGGGCGGGGTTGATGGCGTAGCCCGCGTTCGCGCCGTAGGACATGCCGATCGCGGCGACGATGAAGCCGACCAGCAGCGGTCCGAGGTTGGACTGCACGGCCTGGTTGCGCAGGTCGATGATGGCGACGACCAGCATGACCAGGAAGGCCGTGCCGACGATCTGGTCGATCAGCGGGCCCCAGACCCCACCGTGGAAGTAGGGCGCCGGGAAGGTCGCGAAGATCGAGAACGTGGCCAGGGTGTGCCCGTTCGTCTTGGGCCCCCTCGAGGCGCCGTCGAAGGCGTTGATCGCGTTGTGGTAGACGAGGTAGACCAGCGCCGCCCCGGCGAACGCGCCGACGAGCTGCGAGATCCAGAAGGGCAGCACCTTCGCCCAGGCGAAGCCGCGGCGCACGGCCATGGCCAGCGTCACCGCCGGGTTGAGGTGGGCGCCGCTGACGCCGCCGGCGACGTAGACGCCGAAGGTGACGGCCATCGCCCAGCCCCAGGTGATCAGCAGCCAGTCACCGGCCGCGAGGAAGATCGTGGTGGGGGTGGCGGCGCGGCCCGAGCCGGGCAGCGCGGCCACCGCCATCGCGACCACGCCACAGCCGAAGGAGATGAGCACGAAGGTCCCGAGGAACTCCGCGAGGCACTCGCCCAGCAGCCCGCCCCTGCTGCGCATGCGGGAGGGCTTGATGAGCGCGGGAATTTCGACAGCCATGGAGGCCCCCTTGCAGAGGACAATACGGCCAACATCACCATATTGGCGTACAGAGCCCTTCCCCGCAGAACGGGACCGGCCGGGGCCGCCTCAGCTGTCCAGGTCGTCGGCGTAGTGCCGGAACCCGTGCCGGTCCCGGTGCATGCCCCACAGCAGCTCGGCCAGCACCTCCGGGTCCTTGCGCGCGTGCCCCGGCACGATCGCCCCCGGGATCACCAGCTGCGCCACATGGATCGACTCCCGCGCCAGCCGGTCGTGCAGCAGATGGCCGTACGCGCTCTCGGCGGCGAACGCCACCGACGTCCCGGCCCGGTCCGGCTGCGGTACGGCCGCGGCCCCGCCGTTGACCAGCAGAATCGTCCCCCGTCCCAGCCGCCGCATACCCGGCAGCACCCGCTGTACGGCGGCGACGACCCCGTACACCGAGAACTCGATGGGCCCGACCAGATCCCGGGGTCCGGTCTCCAGCACCGGCCGCATGAAGTCCCGGTGCGGTACGGGGCTGTACTGGAGCACCTCCACGGTCCCCAGCTCGCGCGCGGCGGCGTCCAGGGCGGCACCCAGCTTCTCGGGCCTGCGGACGTCGGCGGTGAAGCCCCGGGCGGTGACGCCGTGCTCCGCCAGGTCCCGGACGAGTCCGTCCAGCCGCTCCCGGTCCCGGGCGACGAGCGCGACCCGGAACCCCTCCCGCCCGAAGCGGCGGGCGACGGCGGCCCCGAGCCCCGGCCCGGCGCCCACGATGGCGATACTGCTCACCCACCATCCCTACCGCGCCCGCGCCGGCAGCGCACCCGGGCCGGGCTACCGCCCGGAGCCCCGGTCCCGCAGCGCGCCGACGCCGTCGACGCCGGCGAACCGGTGCCGTGCGTGCGCCAGCCGCCGCGCGTCCCGCAGGCCCCGGGCGGCCCGGGCCTCGATCCCCGCGGCCTCCGGCCCGCCGGCCGGCCGCCGCCGCTCGCGCCGCACCAGCACCGCCACGGCCAGCCCCAGAACTCCGGCCACCGCTCCCAGGGCAACGCCCATACGACCCACCGTCCCCGTCCATACCCGATCGGCTTCAGACCAGGCGACGATACGCCTGCCGCGCCGGGCCGGCCCCGGGCTCAGGCCATCCAGAAGAAGACGGCCGTCATCCGCTTCTCCTCCAGCGTGGTGCCGCAGTAACCGGTCGCGCTGTGCACGAGGTTGGCGTTGTAGAGGAGCAGCCGGTTGTACTTGTGCGGGACGCGGACGTCCTCCTCGAAGTGGTCGCCGGGGACGTACCGGGTGCCGAGGGCCTCGACCAGGTTGTTGTGCGGGGCCTGGACGATGTTGCCGCCCAGCCGGCCGCCGGGCAGCGACTGGCGGTAGAAGGCGGTGCCGCAGTCCTTGGGGGCGGTCGGGTTGAGGTAGAGCACGGCCGCGTACCGGCACAGGGCGCGGGAGTCGGTGTGCGGGCGCGGGGTGCTCTCGCCCTCGCCGACCACCTGGACGCAGTTGTGGTTCAGCGTCCCGCCGCCGGGCGCCTGCTGCACCCACAGCTCCTTGGCGCCGGTGGCCTGCTTCACCAGCCGTTCCACGCGGGCCAGTTCGGCGGGCAGCAGGCCGGGCATGGCGCGCAGGCCGGGCCAGGTCTCAGAGGTGTACGGGTAGCCCTCGACCCAGTCGTCCTTGGCCAGGCACCGCTGGCGTACGGCGTCGACGTCGGGCAGGACATCGTCCAGGACCCAGTAGTCACGGCCCTTGGTGGGCTTGCGGTAGGGCAGGACCGGCAGGGCGGCGGGCGTCCTGGGGGCAGGCTGTGGGGGCATGCTGCGAATCTAGGCCGGGGTTTGGTACGGCTTCTCCCGGCGCCGGGTCAACCTTTCCCCAACCGTCTGTCATGTACACCAACACAAGATCAAGGGATCTTTACCCGTCCGACACCCGCCGGGCCGAGAAGAACCGCTCCGCCGTGCGTACTCATGGGCGTCCGAACCGCCCCTGCCGCAGGAGACACGGTGCGCTTTTCACGGAACGCGGTCGGCACCCTCGTGGTGAGCGGTGCCATGGTCCTGACCCTCACGGCCCTCGCCTACCCGAGCATGCTCGGCCTGGACAAGGTCACCACCGCCCAGGACCGCGTGATCGCCAGCACCCAGTGGGGTCCGCTCACCGAGCAGGACCGCGACTTCGTGGTGAAGGTGCGGGCGGCCGGCCTGTGGGAGTACCCGGTCGGCCAGCTCGGCCTCCAGAAGGCCACCACCCCCGGCGTCCGCACGGCCAGCAAGCACCTGGTCGACGGGCACGCCGCACTGGACGCCAGCTGCCGCAAGATCGCCCCCATGCTGAACATCACCCTGCCCGACCTGGCCAGCCCCCAACAGCAGGGGTTCGTCAGCCAGTTGAAGGCGGACAGCGGGAAGAAGTTCGACAGCGACTTCGCCAACATCCTGCGGATGACGCACGGCGCGATCTTCAACACCATCGCCAAGATCCGCTCCACCACCAAGAACTCGCTGGTGCGCGCCCTCGCCGACCAGGCCAACGACACCGTGCTCGACCATATGACGGTGATGGAGAAGACGGGCCTGGTCGACTTCGACCAGACCCTCTTCCAGCAGACCACCCCGCCCAAGCTGCCGAACAGCGACCTGACCCCGCCGCCCCCGGCCCCCGGCCAGCCGGAAGTCGTCCTCACCCCGCCCCCGAACCCCACCTCCACCCCCCTGGACCTCAACGGCCTCCTCGGAGGCGGTGGCACGACGCCGAGCCCCTCGGCCGGCTAGACGAGTAGTTCCGATGGTCATGGCGGGGGGATGAGTGCAGCCAGCGCGGTGGGCTGCACCGCGCCGGCGGCAGCCGAGCCGAGCAGCAGGCCGGCCAGTTCATGGGGTCGCGCCTGCTCACCGGTCGGAGCCGCCGCGGTGATCCGGTCCAGTCGGAAGCCTCGACCCGCCTGCCGCGTGCGGCACCAGGCGATGAGGTACCACTTGCCGTCGGCGGTGAGCAGCCCGGCCGGTTCAACGTCGCGCTCGCTCTCCTGCCCCGCCGCGTCGACGTAGGACAGCCGCAGCACTGTGCCGTCGGTGAGAGCCTGCTCCACCGCGGTCCGGACCGACTCCGCGGTCCGCGTCGGCAGCGCGACGATCCGGGCGGCGAGTTCTTCGGCAGCCGTCGAGGCGGGGCCGGTCATCGAGGCCGCGATCTTCTGGGACGCCGTACGGACCGCGCCGGCATAGAGGGCGGAGGCGTCGGCGACGGCGAGCGCGGCGACCAGCGCCGCGGCCTCTTCGGCGGTGAAACGGATCGGCGGGAGAGTCATCGCCTGGTCGATCGACCAGCCGCCGCCCCGCCCGGTTGTGGTGCGCACCGGGACACCCGCCTCCATCAGCGCCTGGAGATCGCGCTGCACCGTCCGCGTGCTCACCTCGAACCGCGCGGCGAGCGCGGCGACCGTCAACGGTCGCGGCGCCGCCGCGCGCAACTCTTCCACCAGTGCGTAGAGCCGAGGAGTACGGTCCATGGGCTGACGCTACCGTCACGCGTCGGCCAGGAAGTCCCGCTCCCGCTGCTGTTCGCGTGCGGTGATGGTCGACGGGAACAGGGTGAAGCCGTGCATCGCGCCTGCGACGACGTCGAGTTGCACGGCCGCCCCGGCCGCCTGCCATCGCTGAGCCAGGAAGAGCGAGTCGTCCAGCAGCGGGTCTTGGGTGCCGACGACGATCCGGGCGGGGGGCAGGCCGGTGAGATCGGCGTACAGCGGCGAGACCTGCGGGTCGCGGCGCTCCTCCGGGCTCATTCCCGGCGTGAAGAGCTCGTAACTCCCCCGCAGCGAGTCGGAGTTGCTCAGCAACCGCCGGGAGCCGAACAGCCGCTGGCTCGGTGTCATCGACAGGTCGTAGGGGCCGAAGGCCAGGTGGGCCGCACGGAACGTGCCGGTGATGCCGTGCCGGTCGCGAAGCCGCAGCAGGGTCAGGACGCTCAGGTGGGCGCCGGCCGACTCGCCACCGATCAACAGCCGCCCCGTGCCGAACTCGGTCTCCGCGTGGTCCACCAGCCACCGGGCGGCCGCTTCGCAGTCGTCGGGGCCGGCGGGAAAGGGGTGCTCCGGCGCCAGGCGGTAGTCCACGCTCAGCACGGCCAGCCGGGCTTCCACGGCAAGCCGCCACAGCTTCTCGTCCTGCCCGTCCGCCGAGCCGAACGCCCAGCCGCCGCCGTGTATGTGCAGGTACACGCCCTCGACGTGATCCGGCACGAACGCCCGGACCTTCACCCCGCCCGCGACGACGCGGTCCTGGCCCTGCGGCAGTCGCACTGGTGGCGTGTCGCCACCGAGCCGGTTGCGCCGCAGAAGCGCCAGCACGTCTGCATCCACCGCTTGCCCACGAGGTGGACGGCTCGCGGCAGTAGCCTCGAACTGGGCGTTGAACGTCAGGGTCTCGGCGAGGCAGTCCTCATCTGTGATCGTCATGCGTCGACAGTCGCAGCTGTCCGCGACACCACCCTGTCACCCTTTCTCCGTGAACTGCATCACGTCCCTCTCTCGCTCACGAGGGTGTCCGAGATCAGTCTGTGACGACCGAGCTGAACACCCTCTTGGCCGCGCTCTACGGCCGTCGGCCTGGACCGGCCGCACTCCACAAGACCAGCGCACCGATCACAGGCTCGATGTGCGCACTTCCGCACAAGGAGCGTGCGGGCCACGGTAGACCACGGGAAGGGCAGACCCCCGCGATGGAACAGACCCCATGGTGGATCTACCTTGGCGGCTGGATTCCGCTGGTTCTGATGTGTGTATGGGCGGTGGCCTGGCGGAGGAAGCCGAAGTGGTCGACTGCCGTTGTTGGTGTGGTGCTCCTGGTGATGGCCGGGGTATTCCAGCTCACCTACAACGGGTCGGCGGCACCCTGGCACTGACCTGAGGCGTATATCGAATGTGCTGGTCACAGCCATTCGTTGATGGCTGCGATGAGGACAGTCGCCTCAGATCGGACCGCGAGTTTGTCATACCTCGTCGCCACGGCACGGTGACTTTTGAGGCGGTTGATGTCGCACTCAACTGCGTGGCGAGCCTTGCAGTCCTCTGGGTCTAACTGCGGCGGACGGCCGCCTCGAGAGCCGAGTTTCCTGCGGTTGCGGCTCTGATCAGGCTTGTCCGGGATGGTGCAGTGGATACCGCGTCTGCGCAGGTGCCTTTCGATTACCCGGCCTAGCGCGGGAACACGTTGGCGGTGTGACGGCGGCCCGTCCCAAGGGGTGGGAGCGGGCCGCCGGGGTGTGTGCCGGTCAGGCCGCGGCTTTCTGCCGGGCCACTTCCCGGGCCCGCGCCGAGATCTCCCGCACGGCCGGGATGGTCCTGTACGGCCGGATGCGCTCGCGGAGCGTGGCGAAATGTTCGTCCCCGCGGGCGCTGGAGATAGCGGCGTAGTCGTCCAGGAACACGCCCCACTCTTGGCACGCCTCTTCGACGTGCCGCATCTCCATGAGCCGGGAGGCGAGGAGACCGGTGGCGTGTACGCGTCCCTGCCGCTCTCCGGCAGGGCGGGCCTTGTTGGACCGGCGCAGGGCCTTGACCGACGCAGGCCGGTCGCCGAGGGCCCACATGACGTGGGCGACGTGGAATTCGTAGGCGGCGCGGTCGTATCCGCCGATGTGGTCGTTGCGGCCGTCGGCCTGCGAGAGCGCTTCTTCGGTTTCCCGGAGCCGGGTCAGCGCTTGACGGCGGTCGCCGACCATGGCCGCTCCGTGGGCCTGCTGGCCGCGTAGGAACGCCACCAGGCGCGGCCCGGACGCCGGTGCGACTTCGGCGGCCGAGTCGGCGAGTTCGAGGGCCTTCGGGCCGTAGCCCAGGTTCGACGCCTGCAACGCCATCCCGCGCAGAGTCCGGCAGTACGTCACGTGGTCTTCGGCTTCGCCGGCCAGTTCGAGGGCCTTGACGTAGTAGCGCTGCCCCAGGCCGTGTTCCCGCTCGTACATGGCCATCCAGCCCGTGAGGTACGTCAGGTCCGACGCCGCCGCCCGCATCGCCCGCTTCACCTCGTCCGTGCCGTCAGCGCGCAGATAGGGCCCCACGGTGTTGACCAGGAACGCCGCCGCCATGGGCCGGGCGTGGCCGCCGCCGAGGTCGTCCAGGATGTCCGCGATCCGCTCCGTCATCCGCTCCACGGTCGCCACGTCGGACATGCCGATACGGACGGTCCGACCGGCGGAGACACGCTCGATCCGGCCTGCGACGTCCCGGTACCCGGGGACGACCAGTGCTGCCGAGTACAGGCCCGCGCCGAGCAGAGCACGCCTGGACGGGTCCATGTCCGCCCTTCCGAGATCGACCATCCCCGACACCGCGTCCGGGGAATCGACCGGATGGTCCTCCCAGCCGAGTTCCGCCGAGGTTACGGGGCGCGCAAGGAGGCGCGAGAGCGCTTCGGCGACGGGCGGTCGGGCCTCCTTCTTCGGCAGATGCCCTTTCAGCCATTGCGAGACGGCCGCTTTGCCGTAGGACAGGCGGAGGCCGAGTTCCGCGCCGACGGTGTTGACCCGGCGGGCCAGCTGGTCGTTCTGAATGTTCCCCTCTCGCATCAACGCCGCAAGGCGGTCGTTCGGTGTGAGTGGTCGACGTCCCATCGAGACCCCCGAGCGTGTGCAACCGGTGCAACTCACCCTCCACTCTGCTCCCTTACCCAGGGAAGCACAGCGGAGTTGAGTGATTACCGGCCGTCCGGAGAACGTCCGGACGGCCGGTTGACGGCTCACCGGTCCCTCCCGCCCCGGAGGGCGCCGACGGACACCGAGACGATGAAGAGGCGGTAATGACCACGACTGCTTCCCCCGGACTGCCCGCGCTGCGGCCCCTGACCGGCCCTGTGCCCGGGTACGTGCAGACCCTGCCGCTGGACCCGACGGCGGCAGCGGTGGCGCGGCTGAGCGTCCGCACGGCGCTGGCGTGCTGGGGCCTGGAGCACATGACGGATGACGTCGTACTCGTCGTCTCCGAGCTGGTGACGAACGTTGTTCAGCATGCGCGCCCGGCGTCCCCGCTGCCGGATGATCCGGGCACCTGCCGTCTGACGCTGGAACACCCGGACGCAGGAACCGTGTGGGTGTCGGTCGCGGACGCGTCCGGCCGCCGGGCTGTACGGCGTCCGGCTGACGACTACGCCGAGTCCGGCCGGGGGCTGGCGGTGGTGGACGCCCTGGCGTCCCGCTGGCTGGTCCAGCCGTCCCGGAAGGGCAAGACGGTGTGGGCCGAGCTGAAGGCGACCGGCTCGGCTGTGCTCAGTGGCGTGGGCGGCTGAACCAGGCCACGCCGTCCTTCTGAACCATGAAGACGATCAGCAGAACACCAGCGGCCAGCTCTACGAGGGCTGCCATGACGACGGCGGTGGGGGCGATGCCGGCAGTGAGGCCGAGCGTGTAGGTGCCGACGACGCAGTGCCAGGCGCCGTAGACGATCGTGCCGATCCGGAGGGCGGTGCCGCCCTTGCCGAATCGTGTGGCGAGCACGAGCGCGAGGGCCGCGTAGACGACACCCTGGAGCATCCCGGACTGCGCAACCGCCATCTGCACTGCCGCGTCCCGCTCCGCCTCCTCGACAGCGGGGGCATGGGACCACCAGGACCCGCTGTAAGGATCGAGAGCGCTCTGCGCCGCCTCGGCCTGAGCGAGCGCAGTCAGGCCCAGAACGATCAGGAAGCCCGCCAGCAGGAACAGGACGATGCGAGCCGCCCTGACCCGCTGCGGCATCTCCACGGAGCCGCCGGCATACGCCGACTGCTGCGCGTACCCGAAGCCCCGCGGCATCTGCGGCCGCGGAGGGTAACTCGGCGGAGGCGGCATGTACGAGAAGCCGAACCCCGGCTGCCGGCCCGAAAGGTTGCTCCGCTCGGGCTCCGGGCGCGGTACCTCGTTCATGAAATTCGTTCTCCTTCGATGTCTGAGGTGGTGAGGGCTCGTGCCGCGGGACAGAAGCCCTCACCGAAGAGCGGCACGTGCTGATCGGCCCTCAGTACGTGCGGGCCTTCTCCCAGCCGCGCGCGTTGTCCAGCGTGGTCGCGAAGTAGTTCCTGGGCGGGACGGTCTGACCGTCGGGCAGGTTCTTGCTGCTGAGGGCGGGGCTGTACTTGCGGAAGATCGCGATCGACTTCGTGAGGCAGTTGTTGAAGCCGATGTCGTAGCCGTTGTTCTTCATGTTGTCGAAGGTGCGCTGCGCGGCCTTGAGGTCACCACTGGCCGTGTTGATGCACCGGTAGGCGTCGTAGTAGCCCGCCCGGTGGTGGCCGTCCCGCTTGATGCTCCTGCGGAGCCCGTCCCAGGTGCCGCCCTTGATCCAGCTGCCGTTGTAGTCGCCGGCCGCAATGTGCAGCTTGCCCTTGTAGCCCTCGGTGGCGCCCCAGATCCAGTGGTTGGTGTTCCGCGGGTCGCGGATCGACCAGGCGACGTGACCGTACGTCCGGCCGGCGATTCGGGCGCCCTCCTTGTCCAGGAAGAGGCACACCCGGCCGCCCGTGGCGGCTTCGGCCGTGGCAGGGGTGACGAGCGGTGCGGCGGTCGCCGTGAGCACGGCCGCGAGGAGGGTGAGGACTGTGCGATGCTTTCGGGTCGTCGATCGGGTCATGGCAGAACTCCGCTCCTGCGTAGGTGGGTTGAGGGCGGATCAGCACTGTCGGCGTCCGCCGCATTCCACTTTCGGGAGTGCCGGAAGCCTGCTCCAGACCCTTCGCCCGGCAGGTGCTTGCAGTGCACGGTGCACACGCTCTGACCTGCTGTTTCACTAGCGCAGTGCAAGCTCTGGGTGGGAGGAGAAGTAGCGGTGAGGGAACCAGGGGAGTCCTTCGAAGGGTTGGCGCACGCCCTCGTCCAGGCCCTGGATGAGTGGCGCGACTGCCTTCAGCAGGTGATGGAGGGGGCTGGGCCCTCCCGTTCGGGGCTGCTCGCCCGGCTGAGGGACGCGGACCCGAAGATCGACAACCCTCTCCTGGGGCATTGGCTGCTCGGCCGCGATCAGCTGCTCGGCGAGAACAAGAGATCCAGCCGTCTGCCGACCGTCCAGGACACCGCCCGGATTGTGGCGGCCTTCCGGGACGATGCAGCGCCCCAACGCGAGCGGCTGATGGGGATCGCCCGGCGGATCGAATTCCACAAGACCGAGCTACAGAAGATCAAAGGCCACCAATGGCGCAGTGCGGTAGTCAACGCGCTCAAGGCTCCCGAGCCGCCCGCCGACGAATCGGCTCCGCCGCGGACGATCGCGGATCCTCCTGCCCTTGCCGCCTCCCGCTCATGGAAGCGGCCGGCCGGCGTCGCTGCGGGCGTCGGCCTGCTGATCGTTCTGGGAGTCGCTGCGAGGGGATGGTCGGGGTCGACCGAGCAGGGCGGTCAGGCCGAGCCTTCCTCCAGCCCAGCGACATCCGCCGCGGGAACGACTGCCCAGCCCAGTGACGCGCTGGGGGGAGACAGCCGCTGTTCTCCGCCCAAAGCCGGTCCGTCCGGTGTTCATCTGCGTGCCTGCGCGAAGGTCCAGCACGACAAGGTGGCTTTCGCCCTCAAGGTCGACAATCCCACGGCCTCCGCCGCGCACGTCACGGTCAAGGTGGCTGGTTTCTGGGCAGGAGCGGGTCACGACTGTATGCCCGGGCCCTCCACCAGCCACATCACCGTTGAACCGGGCACCACGTTCACCACCGATCCGGCCCTCTGCGGGACCGCACGCCAGGACGCCCCGCTGGCCTATCAGGGGGAGGCATACATTGCCGCAGGTGACGGGCAGGAGTGGACGGGCCACGCGTGGTCTCCCCGCGCCAACGTCTACGCGGACCGGGGAACCTTGTGGCGGTGCGGTGGCGATGTGCCGTGCTAGGAAGCCTCAGTTACCTCCCCATCTCTCACAACCAGCCTGACGATCGGATGCTCGGAAAGGCCCCCTAGCCGAGCCAGACCGTGGTGTCCGGGGGTAGGTCCCGGGGGCCGGGTCCGGGGGTGGGGGTGCTGGTCAGGAGGATTTCGCCCGGGGGGAGCGGTACCGGGTGGTCCGTGAGGTTGGTGACGCAGCGCCAGGTGGCGGTGCGGGTGAAGTCCAGGACCCCGGCCGGGGTGCCCGGCGTCCAGGTCAGTTCCTCGCCCTCCAGCAGTTTGCGGCGCAGCCGGAGGGCGGTGCGGTACAGCTCCAGGGTGCTGCCCTCCGTACCGGCCTGTGCCTCGACGGCGTACGACGCGAAGGACGGCGGCTGCGGCAGCCAGCCGGCGCCCGGCCCGAAGCCGTACGAGGGTCCGGTCGTCGTCCACGGCAGCGGCACCCGGCAGCCGTCGCGGCCCTTGCGGACATGGCCGGTCTGCTCCCAGATCGGGTCCTGGAGCACCTCGGCGGGCAGCTCGGCGGCCTCCGGCAGGCCCAGTTCCTCGCCCTGGTAGAGGTAGGCCGCACCGGGCAGCGCCAGCATCAGCAGGGTCGCGGCGCGGGCCCGGCGCAGTCCGGCCGCCGGGTCGATCGCGGGCGCGGTGCCGCCGGACAGCAGCCAGGCGCCGGGGTCGGTGCCGGGCGGCAGCATGAGCCGGGAGGCGTGCCGGACCACGTCGTGGTTGGAGAGCACCCAGGTGGCGGCGGCCCCGGCCGCGCGGGCGGTGGCCAGCTCCTCGGTGATCACCCGGCGCAGCTCCCCGGCGTCCCACCGGGCCTCCAGGTACTCGAAGTTGAAGGCCTGGCCCAGCTCGTCCGGGCGTGCGTACCGGGCCCGGCGGGCGCCCGGCACCCAGGCCTCGGCGACGGCGCAGCGCGGCGGGTGGTAGGCGTCGAAGACCTTGCGCCAGTCGCGGTAGGTCTCGTGCACCTCGTCCCGGTCCCAGTAGGGGTGGCTGCCCGGCTCCACCCGCAGCAGGGCCTCCTCGCCGGTCGCGCCGATACCGCCGATGTCCCGCAGCGGTTCGGAGAGGTCCTTGGCGAGGCCGTGGGCGACGTCGATGCGGAAGCCGTCGACGCCCCGGTCGGCCCAGAACCGCAGGGTGGCCCGGAAGTCGGCGCGTACGTCCTCGTGCTCCCAGTTCAGATCGGGCTGCTCTGCGGCGAAGAGGTGCAGGTACCAGGCGCCGTCGGGCACCCGCCGCCAGGCGCTGCCGCCGAACACGGACTGCCAGTCGGAGGGCGGCAGTTCGCCGCGCTCGCCCCGGCCGGGCCGGAAGACGTACCGGTCGCGGGCCGGTGAGCCGGGCCCGGCCCGCAGCGCCTCCTGGAACCAGGGATGCAGATGCGAGGTGTGGTTCGGCACGATGTCCACGACGACCTTCAGCCCGAGCCGGTGCGCCTTCGCGACCAGGGCGTCGAAGTCGTCCAGGGTGCCGAGCCGGGGGTCGACGTCCCGGTGGTCGGCGACGTCGTAGCCGCCGTCGGCGAGTTCGGAGGGGTAGAAGGGGCTGAGCCACAGGGCGTCCGC
The DNA here is from genome assembly GCF_055581605.1 of Streptomyces sp. NPDC031418. Classification (NCBI taxonomy): domain Bacteria; kingdom Bacillati; phylum Actinomycetota; class Actinomycetes; order Kitasatosporales; family Streptomycetaceae; genus Streptomyces; species Streptomyces sp. NPDC031418. The sequence continues at coordinate 330,643 of NZ_JBVIJC010000009.1, read as the reverse complement.
GCCCAGCTCGGCGAGATGCTCCAGGCGCTCGGTGATGCCGCGCAGATCACCGAGGCCGTCACCGTCGGCGTCGGCGAAGCTGCGCGGATAGACCTGGTAGATGACGGCCTGCCGCCACCAGTCGGGGTTCCGGGAGGAGAGGTCCGGCGAGGACTCTGCCATACGGGCCATACGGGCTCCCTTTCGGAAGGACGACAGGAGAGAGCCTGTCCACATTGCCCGGAAAAGCAACCTTCAGCGGCGAGGTGCGCCGCGTTTCACTCCCCGCAGTGCTCCAACAAGCCCCGCACCCGCTGGTCCACCACCCGGTAGCGGACCACCCGCCCCTCCTTCTCCCCCGCCACCACGCCCGCCGCACGCAGCAGCCGCAGCGCCTGGGAGACCGCCGGGTCGTTCATGCCCGTGGCGACGGCCAGGTCCGAGACGGCGAGCGGCCCGGTGTGGTGCAGGGCCAGCAGCAGGGCGAGCCGGTTGGGATCGGCGAGCAGCGAGAAGCGGTCGGCCCAGGCGCGCAGACGGCCCGCGTCGCCGATGGCGGCGATCGCGTCGCACACCCGGTGGCCGTCGATGGTGCGACGGTCGGCGCGGTCGGCAGGCACGAGATGCATGCCCACATCCTCGCAGGCCGGTATGTGATCTTGAATACCTGCCCGGTTGTGCAGCTATGCAGGAGATGGTCGGGCCCCCTACGGTGGGCGGGCCGTGGTGCTCGGGAAGTCGATGAGAGATCGACGCGGCCCTCGCCACTGTGATCGGGGAGTTCCCGTCCCGTCCGGCATCCGCCGGGCCACTGGTCGTACGACCGGGAAGGCAGGGGCGACGAACGCACGACCCGTAAGCCAGGAGACCGGCCACGGCACTGATGAAGGATCCACGAGGTGCTGGAGCTGACCGTATGAACCTGCCCGGAACCACCCTGCCCGCGTCCGACAAGGCGGCCTTCCGCTGGCAGCGCGAGGACACGGTCAGGACGGCCGGACTGCTCGCGGTGATCGTCGCCCTGCACGTCGTCGCCTTCGGCATCCTCTTCCTGCTCGTCGCCCCCGGGCACTACAAGGTGGGCCGGGACGTCTTCGGCGTCGGTCTCGGCATCACCGCCTACACCCTCGGCATGCGGCACGCCTTCGACGCCGACCACATCGCCGCGATCGACAACACCACCCGCAAGCTGATGGCCGACGGCAAGCGGCCGGTGTCGGTGGGCTTCTGGTTCGCCCTCGGCCACTCCAGCGTGGTGGTGCTGCTGGCGCTGCTCATCGCCGGCGGCACCCGGTTGGCGGGCACGGTGACCAGCGAGAAGTCCACCACCCACCAGGTGCTCGGCTTCATGGGTACGACGGTCGCCGGCGCCTTCCTCTACCTGATCGCGGCCCTCAACCTGGTCGCCCTGCTGGGCATCCTGCGGGTCTTCCGGTCGATGCGCGCGGGCACCTTCGACGAGCGGGAGCTGGAACGGCAGCTGGACTCGCGCGGGTTCATGAACCGCTTCCTCGGCCGGCTGACCAGGTCCGTCTCCCGCCCCGGCCAGATGTACCCGGTGGGCTTCCTGTTCGGCCTCGGCTTCGAGACGGCCACCGAGGTCACGCTGATGGTGATGGCGGGCTCGGGCGCGGCCGCGGGCCTGCCCTGGTACGCGATCCTGTGCCTGCCGCTGCTCTTCACCGCCGGGATGTGCCTGTTCGACACGCTCGACGGCACGTTCATGAACTTCGCCTACCAGTGGGCGTTCTCGCACCCGGTCCGCAAGGTGTTCTACAACCTCACCATCACCGGGCTGTCCATCGCCGTCGCCTTCTTCATCGGCACGATCGAGCTGGTGGGCGTGGTCCACGACAAGCTGGACCTGCGCGACTCCGTCACCGGCTGGATCGCCGGGGTGAACCTGGACAGCGCCGGTTACGTCATCGTCGGCCTGTTCGTGGTGGTGTGGGCGGCGGCGCTGGCGTACTGGAGGTTCGCGCGGGTGGAGGAACGCTGGACGGCGCGCGCCTCCACCCTGTCCGACTAGGGCCCTCTTAAAAGGAGGCCCTAGCGTTCGACCGTCTCCAGGTACAGCTTCACGAACCGGTCCACGTCGACGTCCAACGCCACGTCCACCAGGGCCTGTTCGCGGGCCTCACCGTGGATCTCGGACTCGCCCGGCCGGGGCCGGCGGTCCACGATGGTCTGGCCGCGGCCCGGGCCGGGGGCCAGGGAGACCTCCACCGGGAGGCGGCGGGTGACGATGCCCTGCGGGTCGGCGACCGCGCACACCGCGCCCGCGTCGCCGAGGCCGCCCGCCTCCTCCGCCTCCGGCTCCTCGCCCTGCGTGGTCGGCCGGTGCGCGAGCAGCTCGCCGGCCAGCCGGGTGCCGGGCTCGCTGCTGGCGCGCAGCCGGTGCACGTCCGGGGTGTCCACCACCACCCGCATGAAGACGTCCAGGCCGTACATGGTGATCGGTACCCCGGCGGTGAGCAGGATCGCCGCCGCCTCCGGGTCGTGCCAGACGTTGAACTCGGCGACCGGTGTGGCGTTCCCGGTGGCGACCGCCCCGCCCATGAACACGATCCGCTCGATGTTGCGGGTCACCTCGGGGTGGGTGCGCAGCAGCAGGGCGATGTTGGTGAGCGGCGCGGTGGGGATCAGGGTGACCGGGCGCGGGGAGGCCAGGATCTCCCGGCGCAGCAGCGTGATCGCGTCCACGTCGGCGGCGGTGCGGGACGGCGCGGGCAGGCCGAGGTCGCCCATGCCGTCGGCGCCGTGCACATGCTGCGCCGGCCGGGCGGGCTCCAGCAGCGGGCGCTCGGCACCCCGGCCCACCGGGATGTCCGGGGCGCCCGCCTGCTCCAGCACGGTGAGGGTGTTGCGGACCACGCCGTCGACGTCGGTGTTCCCGGCGACACAGGTCACCGCCCGCAGGTCCAGTCCCGGGTGGCGGACGGCGAACAGCAGGGCCAGGGCGTCGTCCACGCCGGTGTCGCAGTCGATGATCACGGGGATGGGCTGACCGGTCACAGCTGACTCCTTCGTCGTACCGACGTTCAAACCCTAGATCAGGTCCACAGCTCCGCGCCGCGCGCACGCACCCGCTCGCCGATCCGCCGCAGCAGCTCCGGCACCGGCAGCTCGCCCGGGCGCCGCCCGTCCCGCAGCCGTACGGCCGCCAGCCCGGCGTCCGCCTCCCGCGCGCCGATCACCGCCTGGTACGGCACCAGGCGCGCCGCCCGGATCCGGGCGCCCAGGGTGCCCTGCTCGGGCCCGGCCAGCTCGGCCCGCAGCCCGGCCTCCCGGGCCCGTGCGACCGCCTCCGCGGCCTGTGCCACCTGCTCCTCGGCGACCGGCAGCACCACCAGCTGCACCGGGGCCAGCCAGGCCGGGAAGGCCCCGCCGTGGGCCTCCACGAGATGGGCGACGGCCCGCTCCACGCTGCCGATGACGCTGCGGTGCACCATCACGGGCCGGTGCTTCGCGCCGTCCGGGCCGATGTAGTGCAGGTCGAAGCGGGCGGGCTGGTGGAAGTCGATCTGCACGGTGGACAGGGTGGACTCGCGGCCCGCCGGGTCGGCGATCTGCACGTCGATCTTCGGGCCGTAGAAGGCGGCCTCCCCCTCGGCCTCCTCGTGCTCGATCCCGGCCTCGGCGAGCACCTCCCGCAGCATCCCGGTGGCCCGCCGCCACAGCTCGGGATCGGCGACGTACTTCCCGCCCGCCCCGGGCAGCGACAGCCGGTGGCGTACGGCACGGATGCCGAGGTCGGCGTAGGCGCGGGCGATCAGCCGCAGCGCGTCGCGGGCCTCCTGCACGGCCTGGTCCAGGGTGCAGAAGATGTGCGCGTCGTTCAGCTGGATGGCCCGGACCCGGGTCAGCCCGCCGAGCACACCGGACAGCTCGGCCCGGTACATGGGCCCCAACTCGGCGATGCGCAGCGGCAGTTCGCGGTAGCTGTGGGAGCGGGAGCGGTAGATCAGGGCGTGGTGGGGGCAGAGGCTGGGCCGCAGCACGACCTCGTCCTCGCCGACTTGCATGGGCGGGTACATGTCGTCGCTGTAGTGGTCCCAGTGCCCGGAGATCTCGTACAGCTCGCGTTTGCCGAGCACCGGCGAGTACACGTGCCGGTAGCCGGCGGCGCGCTCCGCGTCCCGGATGTACTCCTCCAGGGTGTGCCGGACCACCGCCCCGTCGGGCAGCCAGTACGGCAGGCCCGCGCCCATCAGCGGGTCGGTGTCGAACAGGTCCAGGTCACGGCCGAGCCGGCGGTGGTCGTGCATGGCGGGACGCTCCTTCTGGGGGGAGGCGTACGCCCCGTCACAGACCGAAGCCCCGGGGCGTGCGCCCCGGGGCTTGGATGCTGGTCAGGTGTCAGCGCGCCGGGACGGTCTCCGGCGTCGTCGTGCGGTTCGGGCACTGCTGGGCGCGCTGCATGCCCCGGACGCTAACAGGCCCCGCCCGGCGCGGGCCACCCTTTTTCCGCCGCCCCCCGCTCACCCGTACGGCCCCGAGCGCTGGTGGCCGGGGCGGCCCGGTGATCCCGTGAGATCAGGCACCAGACCTGCGCAGGAGGCACCGATGACCGCAGCGATACCCCGCGGCCCGCACGGCCGCCTCCCCTTCGTCCTGCTCGGCGTCGGCCTGCTCGCGCTCGGCGGCTGTGCCGCCCTCAGCCTGAAGCAACCGGAAAGCGCCCCGTACCCCGTGCCCACGATCGCCAAGCCGACCGCGCCGCCGAAGAAGTCCGCCCACCCCGGCGGCTCCTCCCTCACCGACGAGCAGGCGCAGGCCGCGCTGCTCACCCAGACCGACCTCGGCGCCCCCTGGACGGCGACCCGCGGCGCGGCCACCTGGCGGGACGCGCTGCTGAAGGCGACCACGGCGGCCGGCGCCTGCCAGAAGTTCCTCGACGCGCTCTACGCGGACGAGCTGCTCGGCGGTCCCGCCCGGGCCGCCGTCGGCCTGGACGACGCCGACACCGACGCCCAGCTGCGCTACGCCATCGCCGCACGCCGCCCGTCGGACGTGGACGCGGCGCTGGCCTGGCTGAGCACGATGCCGGTCCAGTGCGCCCGGTTCACCGCCACCACCCAGACCGGGATCACGGAGGACGTCCAGATAGGCGCGGCGGCACTGCCCGAGGTCGGGGACGCCCGCCAGGGCCTGCGCGTCTCCCTGGCGGCCATGACCCGTGACGGTCAGCAGGCCCTGCTCACGATGGACGTGGCCGCCGTACGGGTCGGCCAGGACTCCTTCACCCTCACCAACGGCGGCCTCGGCGACATCGGCAACGACGCCACCCAGGCAGCCGTCCAGATCGGCGCCCTACGCCTGGCGGACGTCCGCAGACAGGGGCACGCGGAGGTGTGAGGGCGGGGGGATTGCGGGGGGATTACAGCGGGGGTGGTGCCGGGGGCGTCTCACTGTGGCGGCTCTGCCGGGGCGTGTCTCGCGGCGGCGGCTCCACCGGGGACGCGATTCCCGGCGGCAGCCCTGCCGGGGACGCGATTCCCGGCGGCAGCCCTGCCGGGGACGCGATTCCCGGCGGCAGCCCTGCCGGGGACGCGGCTCCCGGCGGCAGCCCTGCCGGGGACGCGGCTCCCGGCGGCAGCCCTGCCGGGGACGCGGCTCCCGGCGGCAGCCCTGCCGGGGGCGCGCCTCGCGGCGACCATCCCGAGGACAGGGCCACAGCAATGGCCGTGCCGCGAGGCGGGGCTCACAGCGGGGGTGGTGCCGGGGAGGGGCCCAGGGTGGTGGTGCCTGGGGTGGGGTGGGGGGTGAGGCCGGTGCGGTAGGCGTCCAGGGCCGCTTCCGTGCGGCCCGTGCGGCGCAGCAGGTCGCCCAGGAGGCGGCACAGGTCGGCCAGGTCGCCGGCGGCGCCCGCGCGTTCCAGGATGCTGAGGGCGCGGACGTAGTGCTCCTCGGCGGCCTCCGTGTCGCGGGCGTCCTCGGCGATGATGCCGAGGAGGCGGTGTGCGGCGGCGGCGTGCACGGCGCCGCGCTCGGAGGAGAAGTCGCCGAGGACGCCCTCCAGGAGGCTCGCGGCCTCGGCGGAGCTGCCCCGGCGGTGCAGGACGTCGGCCAGTTCGACGGCCGCCTGGCTGCGGTAGAGGGCGGCGCGGGTCTCCGACAGCATGGCCAGCGCCTGCCGCAACTCCTCCTCCGCCCGGTCGAGTTCGCCGTGCTGGGCGTAGACGTAGCCGCGCATCCAGTGGCAGTGGGCCAGCTCGGTGCGCAGGCGCAGCCGGCGGTACAGCTCGGCCGCCTTGGCGAGGGAGGCGTCGGCCTCGGCGATCCGGCCCTCGGCGAGCAGGGTGCGGGCGACCGCCCGGTGCATCCGGGCGATCAGCGCCGGATCGCCGGAGCGCGGGGCGAGCGCGAGGGCGTACTCGGCGGCCTTGGCGGCACGGGCGTGCGCGCCCATGTCCATGTACGGGCCGATGACGCTGGCGTAGAGCTGGAGCAGCGCGTCGGGGTCGTGCAGACCGCAGCGGTTCAGCTCGTCGAGGGCGGTCTCCAGGAGGTAGACGGCGTAGCGGAGTTCGCCCGCCAGGTAGTGGGCGACCGCCCGGCCGCGCACGGCCGGGACGCGGGCGGGCAGGGAGGACGAGGAGGCGGCGAGGCGCTCCTCGGCGCGCTCGAAGTGGTCGCGGGCCCGCTCCAGTTCGCCGGTCTCCAGGGCGCACTCGCCGAGGCCGAGCAGCGCGGTGGCCTGCTCGCCGTCGAGGTCGTACCGCTCCGCCTCCGTGAGCAGCTCCGCGTACCGCGCGGCGGCCTCCTCCGCGCGGCCGTCGGCGAGGATGCGCTGGGCCTCGGTGAGGCGGAGCCTGAGGTCGGTGGCGAGGTGGGCGGGGCGGCCGACGGCCAGCTCCTCGAAGGTCACGCCCAGCCGGTCCGCGATGTGCCGCAGCGCCTCGTCGGAGGCCCGGACCCGGCCCGCCTCCAGGGTGGAGACATAGGCCGGCGTGTACGCCGGTTCGGCCAGCTGCCGCTGGGTCAGTCCGCGTTCGGTGCGCAGCCGCTGCACCCGTCGCCCGACCGTCTCCGGGTCGTCCCGCTCCCGCATGCGCGGCCCCCAACTCGCCTTGTGTCCCTTGCCGTTCGCTCCGAACGCCCCTAGGTTAAACGGCGGATTAAACGTACTTGACCCACTTGGGCAAGTTGCCCTTGCCCAGCTGCCCGATACGTCGCCACCGTGCTTGCGAGGTCGCCGTGACCGGACGTACAACCGCACCCCCCGACCGGCCCGCCGCACGGTGCGCCCGGGGTGTCGCCGCCGCGGTGGTGGCCGTGGCGGCGCTGCTCACGGCGGCGAACGCGGGCCCGGCGCGGGCGGCGGACCGCCCCACGACGTCCGCCCCCACGACGTCCAACCCCACGACGTCCAACCTCACGACGTCCAACCCCACGACGTCCGACCCGACGACGTCCGCGCGGACCTCCGTACCGACGCCCGCACACGTTTTGGTGATCGCCGCCCATCCCGCCCCGCACGGTCCTACCCTGCGGCCATGACCTCTGCCGCCGCCCGCACCGCCCTGGACCTCACCTCCGGTCTGCCCGTGCCGGCCCTGGAGGACTTCTACCGCGATCTGCACCGCCACCCCGAGCTGTCCCTCCACGAGCACCGCACCGCCGGAAAGCTGGCCGAGCGGCTGCGGCAGGCCGGGTACGAGACCACCGAGGGGGTCGGCGGGACCGGGGTGGTGGGCCGGCTGCGCCACTGCGACGGGCCGACCGTGCTGCTGCGCGCCGACATGGACGCGCTGCCGGTGCGGGAGCGGACCGGGCTGCCGTACGCCTCCCGGGCCGACGGGGTGATGCACGCCTGCGGGCACGATCTGCACGTCACCTGGCTGGCCGGGGCCGCCGCCGCGCTGGCGGCCGGACGGGACACCTGGCGCGGCACCCTGCTGGTCGTCGGGCAGCCCGCCGAGGAGAGCGGGGGCGGGGCGCGGGCGATGATCGAGGACGGGCTGTACGAGCGGTTCGGGCGGCCGGACGCGCTGCTCGGGCAGCATGCCGCGCCGGGCCCGGCGGGCCTGTACCCGCACGCGCCGGGCCTGATCATGAGCGCGGCGACGGACGTGGACATCGTGGTGCACGGGCGCGGCGGGCACGGCTCGCGGCCCGAGGCGACCGTGGACCCCGTGGTGACCGCCGCCTATCTGGTGACGCGCTTGCAGACCGTGGTGTCGCGGGAGGTGGCGGCGGGCGAGTCGGCGGTGCTGACCGTCGGCCGGATCGAGGCGGGTTCCCGGCACAACATCATCCCCGACGAGGCGCACATCGCGCTCAACCTGCGCACCCAGTCGGAAGCGGTGCTCCAGCGGATGCTGGCCGCGATCCGGCGTATCGCGCGCGGTGAGTGCCTGGCCGCCGGCTGCCCGCGCGAGCCGGAGATCCTGGTCGGTACGACGTTTCCGGCGACGGTCAACGACGCCGGCACCGACGCCGCCGTGGCCGCCGTGCACGGCGAGGTCTTCGGCGCGGACACGGTGTTCGACCCGGGCCCGGCGATGGGCAGCGAGGACTTCCCGCAGCTCGCGCTGGGGGCGATCCCGTACTCGTACTGGTTCGTGACGACGACCCCCGCCGAGGTGTGGGAGCAGGCGCCCGGGGAGAGCGTGCCGGAGAAGTTGGCGGCCGTGCCGAGCAACCACAGCCCGCACTTCGCCCCCGACCTGTCGGTCGTCGCCCCCGGCGTCCGCACCCTGGTCGCCGGCGCCCTCGCGCTGCTGCCGGCCGCCTGAACCGGGCGGTCAGAGCGTCTGGAGCTGGCTGAGCTGCTGCCGGACGTTCTCCAGCGCACCCTGCCGGCGGCCCGGGACCCGGGCCCTCAGTCCGGCGAGCGCGGCGCCGAGTTCCCGCACCTGCGCCGGATCCGTGAGCTGCCCCCACTGGTGGTGCGCCCGGTCGACGGCCGCCTCCACGGCCGGCGCGTCCGGCGCCTGCCCGGCGGTCAACCGCGCCCCGGCGATCGCCAGCCACGCCCGGCAGCTGCGCTCCGCGTCCCCCGCCAGCATGGCCAGGTCGGCCCGGACCTCGGCCCAGTGCAGAGCCTCCTCGGAGCCGGCCCCGTGCACCTGGACGGCGGCAGCCGCACACCGCTCGGCCAGGGCCTCCGCCACCTCATGCCGCCCGGCCCGAACCGCCGCACTGATATCGGCGTGCGGATCGGAGGGGGGAGGGGTTTCCCGGGGTTCCCGGGGTGCGGGGGGTGCGGGGGCCGGAGGCTGTGGGGGAGTGTCGTAAGGGGTGTATGCGGGTTGCCCGGTGGAGAGGGAGAGGGCGTGGCCCGGGGTCGGCTCGGTGCGGGCCCAGGCCTGTTCGTGCAGCTGGGGCAGGGGTGGCCGGTGGCCGCTGCGCAGCAGGGTCGCCACCGCCTTCATGTACGACGCCTCCGCCGCCCTCCGCCGGCCGGACGCCGGGGCGAGACGGCCGTACACCGCCGTGTTCGGGCCGCAGTCGAGGCCGTGCTCGGCGAAGTACCGCCACGCCTCCGCGTCCGCGTGCAGGTCCACCACCAGCGCGGTGTCCGCGGCGGAGCGCAACCGCAGCTCCTCGCGGATCCAGTGCCAGGGCAGCGCGGTGTAGCGGACGGTGGCCGGGGTGGTGCGGGCCAGCGCCAGATGGGGCAGGCGCTGGCGGCGGTCCAGCGTCAGCTGTCCGGTGAGGTACACGGTCAGCGGGCCCGGCGCGGCCGCGGCGGCGCGCAGCCGGGTCAGCACGGCCTGCGGTTCCAGCGGGTCGACGAGTTCCACCACATGGGCGGTGTCGGTGCCGGCCAGCACATGCGGGGCGACGGCCGCGAGGACCGGCAGCACACCGGCCGCGTCCACCAGGCGCCCCCGGCCGACCGGCGCGGCCGCGAGCAGCAGCACGGTTCCGGGCATCGTCCCTCCCCACCCCTCGGTTCCGCCTCTCCAGCCAGCACCGTAACCGCTGTCGCCGCACCCCGGCAGGCCGGGCGACTATTCCTCCCCCTCTTCCGCCCCCTCTTCCACCTCGGGCTCCGCCACCGTCCGGCACACCGCGAACACCGTCGTGTCGTCCTCCAGCCGGCCCCCGCTGTGCCGCAGCACGCCGTCGCGGACCTGGCGGACCAGGCGGCCGGGTGCGGTGCGGCGCGGCTCCTCGGCGACCGCGCGGGTCAGTTCGCGGACCAGCGCGTAGAAGTCCCCGGCGTCGTCGCGGGCCTCGGTCACCCCGTCGGTGACCAGCAGCAGCGTCTCGTCGGCGGCCAGCGGCACCCGGCGCACCGGCGGCAGCCCGGCGCCCAGTTCGGCGAGGCCGAGCGGCAGCCCCTCCCCGCCGGGCAGTTCCCGCACCCCCCGCGGGCCGACCGCGAGCGGCGGTTCGTGCCCGAAGTTGACGACGTCGACCGCGCCGGAGGCGTCCTCGGGGAAGCCGATGAGCACGGCGGTGGCGAACCGGTCCCCGTCGTCCCGGCCGAGCGCGGCGGTGTGGGAGCGGTGCCGGAGCATCCGGATCTCCAGGCGTTCGGCGACGGTCGTGAGGTCCCGCTCGTGATAGCCGGCCTCGCGGAACGTGCCGAGCAGCGCGGCCGCCGTCTCCACCGCGGCCAGCCCCTTGCCCTGGACGTCCCCGACCAGGACCCGGGTGCCGTGCGGGCCGGGCTGGATGTCGTAGAAGTCGCCGCCGACCCGGGCGTCGACGTCGGCGGCGAGATACACCCCGGCGTGGTCGAGGCCCGCCCAGCGCGCCGGCAGCGGGCGCAGCACGGTCCGCCGGGTCGTCTCCACGATGTCCCGCATGTGCAGGGCCTGCCGCTCCCGGCCCAGCCGTACGGCGGCCGCCAGGGTGGCCAGCAGGCCGCCGAGGGCGACCAGCCCGAAGTCGCCCGGACCGGCCTGGTACTGCCCGGGCCAGGCGCTGTCCACGGCGACGTACGTCATCACCGCCAGCACGGCGTACGCGGCCGTCGTCCACACCCCGCAGAGTGCGGCGGCCGTGCTCGGCACCAGCACGATCCAGGAGATCATCCGGAACCGCTCGGGGGTGTTGAAGTCCAGCAGCACGATGGTGACGAGCAGCAGCAGGGGCACCAGCCAGGCGACGCTCCGCCCGCAGATCCGGAGCAGCGGGCGGCGCCGCCCGTACTCCACGACCGAACCGTCGTCCCTGCCGGGGCCCCTCCCGGTGTCCGTCACGACGTCGGTCACGGCGGGCAGCCCTCCATGCCCCTCAGCGAAACACGGCCCCGAACGCCCCGCATCACGAGCCGCTTCGGCCGCACGCCCCGCGTCACACGACGCTTCGGCCCCGCCGCGCCGGGGCACTCGTCACTCTCCTGGCCGACTTGCCGGGCCCTGCCCCCGGGTGTGCCCTGGAAGGCGGGGGCGAGGAGAGAGAGGAGCACTCTCATGGCTCACGCGGCACCCGCGCCCGGCGGCATGTCCCGTCCCGGCCGGACACCCGAGCTGGAAGGCCGGGCCGCCGAGGCGGTCCACCGGCCACCCGACGTCTTCGACGCGCGGACGCACCGCGTCGGGCGGTTCGCCGTACCGGTCGTCCTCGGCCTGGTGTACGGCTACTGGGTCGCGGCCGACAACCGCCAGGGCGGCCCCGTCACCGGCTGGAACCTGCTGCTGGGCTTCGCCAGCGCCCTCGTGTTCGCGGTGCTGCTCTACGCCCTGCTGACCGCTGCCCCGCGGATGCCGCGGGAGATCCACGCCCTGTTGTGGACGGCGTTCGTCGGCTGCGCGTTCGGCTTCCTGTACAGCCAGGAGGGGCACTCGATCTGGCGGTCGGTGCTGATCTCGCTGCTGGTCGCGGGCGTGACGTTCGGCGTGTTCTTCTACCGCTACTACACGCGCGAGGACGCGTTCGGCCGCCGCATCCGCTGAGCCCGTCTTCGCCCCACGGCATGCGCGTGGGCCCCGGCCTTGCTGACGGCCGGGGCCCACGCGCTCCCCTTTTCGTCCCTCACCAACTCCAGGAAACACCCGTTCGGGTGAGCCCTCCACCGGAAGGCCCGCGGAGCACCGGCACCGCCGGTCCCCCGAATGCAGTCACTCCGCTCGCGCCCGGCCGCCGCGGGCCGTTGCCTGGAAGCGTGTCCGCACACCTGAGGAGCGCCCTGTCGGCCGTACTGATCGCCCTGTCCTGCCTCCTCGTGCCGTTCGGCGCGCTGGCCGCCTGGGCGGCGTACGGGCTGACCGACACGGGCCGGTACGTCACCGCGATGGCCCCGCTCGCCGCCGACCCGGACGTGCGGGAGGCCGTCGCGGACACCGTCGGCGACGGGATCGTGCACGAGGTGGACCAGCAGCTGAACGTCGGCCGGGGCCGCCGCTCCGCCGCCCCCGTCCCCTCCGTCCGCCCGTTCGTGCGCGACGCGGTGCGCTCCTTCACCCACACCGAGGCCTTCCGGCTGGCCTGGGACACCGGCAACCGGGTCACCCACGACGCGATTCTGCGGGCGCTGCGCGACGACCCGGAGGACGACGACGACCGTCCCGTCACCGTCGACTTCGCGCCCGTCACCGACCAGGTCAAACGTCAGCTCACGCACGACCATGTGCCGCTCGCCGCGCGCATCCCGGTGGAGCACACGGCGGTCGCCGTGCTGCCTGCGGACGGGCTGGCGGCGCTCCGGAAGGGGTTCCACGTGCTCGAAGTCGCCGGTTTCTGGCTGCCGGTGGCGGCCGTCGCCTTCGCCGTCGCCGGGATCGCCCTGGCCGTCCACCGCCGCCGGGCCGTCGCCGCGACCGCGCTGGGCACGGCCCTGGGCGGCGCCCTGCTCGGCCTCGCCCTCTGCGTCGGCCGCGGTCTGACCCTCGCCGACCTGCCCGCCGATGTCCCCCACCCGGCAGCAGGGGCCGTCTACGACGCCCTGACCGGCACCCTGCGCACCGTCGCCTGGCTGCTGTTCGCCGTCGGTCTCGCGGTGGCCGTCACGGCCTGGCTGACCCGGTATCTGCCCCCGCTGCCGCTGGTCCGCCCCGTGCGACGGCGGCGAGCGTCCGCAGCGCCCGCGCCAGCACCGGCTCAGGCTCCGACGCGAGTCCGAGCCTGACCGCGTCCGGGGTGTGACTCGGGTCGACGGCGAAGGCCGTACCCGGGGTCACCGCGATCCCGTGCGCCCACGCGGCGGCCGTGAAGGTGTCGGCCCGCCAGGGCGCGGGCAGCTCCCACCAGGCGAAACAGGCGGCCGGGTCGGACCGTACGGCGAACCCGGCCAGCTCCCGCACCAGCAGCCGGTGCCGCCGCCGCGCGTCCGCCCGCTTGGCGGCCACCAGCCGGTCCACGAGGCCCTCCTCCAGCCACCGTACGGCCGCCTCCAGCGCGAAGCCGCCCGCGTTCCAGCCGCCGGAGCGGATGGCCCGGGCCACCGCCGCCCTTCCCGGCCCTGCCGGTCTTCCCGGCCCTCCCGGTCCTTCCGCCTCTTCTGGCCCCTCCGGTCCTTCAGGTCCTTCCGGTCCTTCCGGTCCTTCCGGTCCTTCCGGTACGACGATGAAGCCGATGGTGAGGCCGGGCGCGACCCGCTTGGACAGCCCGTCGACCTGGTACACCAGCCCCGGGGCGAGCGCGGCGAGCGACGGCGGGCCGCCCGGCTGGAGGAAGGACCAGATCCGGTCCTCGACCACCGGCATCCCCAGCCTGTGGACGGTCTCGGCGAGCTGCCGCCGCCGGTCCTCGCCCATCGTGCGCGCGGTCGGGTTGTGCAGGCTCGGCTGGAGGTAGAGGGCGGACAGCGGCGCGCTGCGGTGGGCGGCGGCGACGGCCTCGGGCAGGACGCCCTCCGGGTCCGCCCGGAGCGGTACGAGGACCAGGCCGAGCCGCGCCGCGATCTCCTTGACCAGCGGATACGTCAGCGGCTCCACCCCGACCCGGCCGCCGGGCCGGACCAGGGCGGCGAGCCCGGCGGCGATCGCCTGGCGGGCGTTGCCGGTGAACAGGATCCGCTCCGGGCCGGTCCGCGGCCCGCTCCGCCCCAGCAGGGCGGCGACCGCCTGCCGGGCGGCCGGGGTGCCCGCGACGGCGGCCGGCCGCAGCGCCTGCCCGAGGGCGTCCGGGTGCAGCTGGGCGGAGAGGGACGCGGCCAGCAGCTCCGCCTGGCCGGGCAGGACGGGGTAGTTGAGTTCCAGGTTCACCAGCCCGGGCCGCCCGGCCGCCGCCTCGACGAGGGCGTGCCCCGGCTGCCCGTCCGGCGCGGTGGCCCGGACGAACGTCCCGCGTCCGACCTCGCCCACCACCAGTCCCCGGCGCACGAGTTCGGCGTACACCCGGCCGGCGGTCGAGGGCGCGATCCGGTGCCGGCGCGCCAACGCCCGCTGCGGCGGCAGCTGTTGACCGGGCCGCAGCCGGCCTTCGGCGATGTCACCGGCGATCCGGTCGGCGATCCGCCGGTAGTCGTCCATCCGCCCCCCACTCCCCCGCAGACGGGGATTGCACCGAGGGCAAAGATCTTATTGCACCGAGGAGTTGGGGCACCTAGGGTCGATGACATGCCCCCCTTCCTCGCATATGAGGACAAAGGCCCCGCCGATGCGTCGCGGGTGCCGCTCGTCCTCGTCCACGGCCACCCCTTCGACCGCACGATGTGGCAGCCGCAGCTGACGGAGTTCTCCGCCGGCCGCCGGGTGATCGCCCCCGATCTGCGCGGCTATGGCGCCTCCCCGGTGACCCCCGGCACGGTCCCGCTCTCCCGCCACGCCGAGGACATCGGGGAACTCCTCGACTTCCTGGGCGTCGACGGCTTCGTGCTGGCCGGGCTGTCCATGGGCGGCCAGATCGTCATGGAGTGCCACGACCGCTTCGGGGACCGGATCCGGGGCCTGGTCCTCGCCGACACCTTCCCCGCCCCCGAGACCGCCGAGGGCCGGCAATTCCGCGCGGCGATGGCCGAGCGGCTGCTCGCCGAGGGGATGCGGGGGTACGCCGACGAGGTGCTGGAGAAGATGGTCGCGCCGTACGCCCGGCCCGAGGTCAAGGCGCACGTCCACCACATGATGACGGCCACCGCTCCGGAGGGGGCCGCCGCGTCCCTGCGCGGCCGTGCCGAACGGCCCGACTACCGGCCCCTGCTGACCCGGGTGAAGGCGCCGACGCTGGTCGTGGTCGGCGCCGACGACACCTACACCCCCGTGTCCGACGCCGAGTCCATGCACGCGGCCCTCCCCGACTCCGAGCTGCATGTCGTCCCGGGCGCGGCCCATCTGCCCAACCTGGAGTGCCCGGAGGAGTTCAACCGGGTGCTGGGGGCGTTCCTGGATCGGGTGGACGGCTGAGAAGTCCGTCCTTCCGGGGCCGGGGTTGGAGACGGAGGGGGTCCGGCTTTCTGGCGCGGCCCGGCGGGCGGCCGTAGGCTCGGCGCCGTGTCCGCGCACACCGGCCCCGACCCCGACCCCGGCCCTGCTCCCGGCTCCGGACGACGGCCCGGGCGGCGGTTCGCGATCTGGTCCGCCGGGGTGCTGCTCGCCGGGGTGAGCGTGGTCGTCGGCTGCCGGGTGGCCGACACCGACGGCATCACGCCGGTGCCCCAGCTGCTCGCCTTCCTGCCCTGGTTCCTGCTGCCGACGGCCCTCGCCCTGCTGTGCGCGCTGCTCGGCCGCTGGTGGCCGGGGCTGGTGTGGGGGGTCGCCGTACTCGGCCTGCTCGCCTGGTACCTGGAGCCGTACGGCAAGACCGCCGACCCCGGCGGGCCGCCCCTCGCCACCGTGCGCGTGCTCACCTCGAACGTCGAGTTCGGCCGGGGCGCCCCCGCACTGGTCCCGCTGATCCGCGCCCGCCATCCGGACCTGGTCTTCGTGGCGGAGTGCGAGTACACCTGTCAGGCCACGCTGGAACACGACGTCGGTACCGTTTACCGCTACCGCCGCGCGGTCGCCGCCGACGGCTCACGGGGCTCGCTCCTCCTGAGCCGCTTCCCGCTGCGGCCCACCGCGGGCGTCCCCGGCACCATGGGCATGCCCGGCGCCGTCGCCGACATCCACGGTCACCCGGTACGGGTCCAGCTCGCCCACCCCATGCCGCCGCTCCCCGGCCAGGTGCCCCTGTGGCAGCGCGAACTCGGCCGGCTGCGCGCCTTCGCCGCGGCCGACCCCGACACCCCCACCATCCTCGCCGGCGACTTCAACGCCACCCAGGACCACGCGGCCTTCCGCCGCATCCTGGACGCCGGCCGGCTGACCGACGCGGCCCGGCTGGCCGGCCACGACCGCACCGCGAGCTGGCCGTCCCGCACCGCCTCCGTCATCGGCGTCCAGATCGACCACGTCCTGCTCTCCCGCACGTTCACCGCGGCCGACGCCCGCTTCCTGCGGGTGGCGGGCAGCGACCACCGGGCCCTGCTGGTGGACGTGACCCTGCACGGATAGACGCACGGTCAGCAGCACGGATGGAGCGCCGCAATCCCTCCATAATGGGCGCATGCCACGAGAGTTCCCCATCGGCCTCACGCCTCCCGACTGGCTGGTGCGGAACCTCCAACCCCAGCAGGCACCGCTGAACCGCGCCGCGATCGCCCGCGCCGCCGTCGCGATGAGCCTGCCCCTGGCCCTCGGCCTCGCGGCCGGCTACCCGGCCTACGGCGCGCTCGCCTCCATGGGCGCCCTGTCCGGCGTCATCGGCGACACCGCCGACGCCTACCGGATGCGCATCCTGAACATCGCCATCCCGCAGTTCTTCGGCGCGGTCGGGGTGACGCTGGGCGCGCTGGTGTACGGGCACGGCTGGTACGCCGTCGCCGCCGTCACCGGCATCGCGCTCGTCTCCGGGATGATCTCCACCATCGGCGCGGTGGCCTCCGTCTCCGGGCTGCTGCTCCTGCTGAACTGCGTGGTCGGCGCGGGCCTGCCGCTGCCCCGCCCCTGGTGGGTGGCCCCGGCCCTGATGACGGGCGGCGGCCTGCTGGTGCTGCTCCTCGCCCTGCTGGCCTGGCCGTTGCGCTCGGGCGTGCCGGAACGCTCGGCGGTGGCGGCGACCTACCGCGCCGTCGCCGCGCTCCTCGCCGTCTCCGGCACGGACCGCTACGAGGAGTACGACGAGGCCCGGCGCGCCGTCACCCAGTCACTGAACCAGTCGTACGACCTGATCCTCGCCCGGCGCGCCCGCCACCACGGCCGCAGCGGCGAACTCGCCCGGTTGCTGGCCCAGTTGAACGCGATCACCCCGGTGGTGGAGGCGGCCCCCGCGGCCCACCTCACGGGGGTGCCGCTGTCGCCCGCGATCCCCGAGGCGGTCCACCACCTGGCGCACGCCGTCGAGACGGGCTACCTGGGCCCGATAGCCCTCGCCCTGCCGGTCCCGGGCACCGAGACGGCCCGCGCGGTGGACCACGCGCTGCGGCACACCGCCGAGGTCGTGACCGCGCCCGACGTGGACCCCCTGGGCATCGACGACCGGCTGGGCAGACCGGCGGGCCTGCGCATCCGCACCGCGCGGGCGGCCCGCAACGTCGTACTGTCCGCCAACTCCTGGCGCTACGGCGTACGCCTCGCGGTCTGCATCGCCCTCGCCCAGGCCCTGGTGTCCCTGATCCCGGTCCCCCGCTCCTACTGGGTGGCCCTGACCATCACCTTCGTCCTCAAACCCGACTTCGGCTCGGTCTTCTCCCGGGCCCTGCTGCGCGCCCTCGGCACGGTGGCCGGGCTGGTGCTCGCGGCGGTGGTGCTTGCGGAGGTCCCGCTGGGCTGGTGGGACGTCCCGGTCATGTTCGTCCTGGCCGCGCTGATCCCGGCGCTCACCCCGCGCGGTTACGGCTACCAGACGGCCGCCATCACCCCGGTCATCCTGCTGCTCTCCGACATCCTCAACCACAAGGGCACCGCCCTGCTGCTGCCCCGGCTGACCGACTCCCTGCTCGGCTGCGCGATCGCCCTTATCGCCGGCTATCTCCTCTGGCCGGAGAGCTGGCACACCCGGGTCGGCGACCGGCTGGCCGACGCGGTGGCGGACACCGCGCGGTACGTGGAGACGGCGTTCGGCGCGGACACCGACCCCGCGGCCCGGGCCCGGATGCGGCGCCGGCTGTACCGGAACCTCTCCGCCATCCGCACCGAGTTCCAGCGG
Organism: Streptomyces sp. NPDC031418; assembly: GCF_055581605.1. Lineage (NCBI taxonomy): Bacteria > Bacillati > Actinomycetota > Actinomycetes > Kitasatosporales > Streptomycetaceae > Streptomyces > Streptomyces sp. NPDC031418. The sequence continues at coordinate 312,637 of NZ_JBVIJC010000009.1, read as the reverse complement.
GCGCTGACCGAACCGCCGCCGACCGGCCGGCGTGCGGCTGCCTGGTGGCCGCTGGTGGTGGCGGTGGAACGCATCGTGGACGCCACGACGGCGGCGCGGGTCCGGGTCCGGCACGGCGCCCCGGCCCCGTCCCCGGCGGAGATCTCGCAGGTCGCCCGGCAACTCCACGAGCTGGCGGAGGGCGTCCGCAACGCCGAAACGCTCACGCCGGTACGCACCGATCTGACCGGCCCGCCCGACAGTGTCCTGGAGCCCTTGCGACAAGAGGTCGCCGCGGCGCGGGCGATCGCTTCTCCGCACTGAGCGCTTCGCTAACCTTACGTGTCCGTCCTGGCCAGCGATCGACGGTCACACCTCATGCGAAGGGTTGCGCACATGGGCATTCTCTCTCTCCTGCGGAACGCATTCGGCCGCTCACGCAAGGAACGCGCGGCCGAGGCAGAGGGAGCGGACCACCTCCCCACGCAACCCCACCACCCCGAAACCGAACCCCCGACCCCCTCCCTCCCGGAACCCCGCAACGCCGCCGAAGAACACGACCTGGTGGCAGCAGCCTTCGACAACATCAAAATCCCGCACCCGAGTACGGAGTCGGAGGCCGAGGCAGAGGGAGGGGGAGAGGCGGAGACCAAGGCGGGAGCAGAGACCAAGGCTGCAGCCGAGGCAGAGACCGAGGCTGGGGCTGGGGCTGGGGCTGGAGCTGGAGCTGAGGCCGAGACCAAGGCTGCGCCTGAGGCCGAGGTAAAGACCGAGGCTTCTGCGGCCGAAACGGAAGCGGAGGCGGCCACCGAGGCGGAGCCGGAGGCGGAGGCAGAAGCCGAGGCGGAGGCGGAGGCGGAGGCTGCAGCCGAAGCACAGGCCGAGGCAGAGGTCGAGGCTGCGGCCGACGAAGAGCCGGACGCAGATGCTGCGACCAAGGCAGAAGCTGAGGCCGAGGAGAACGTCGAAGCACAGCCTGAGACCGAAGCCGAGGCACAGTCGGTGCCGGAGGCTGACGCGGTGGCGGAGGCTGAGGCCGACGTAGCGGCGGACGCAGACACCGCGCCCGAGGCAGAAGCTGAGGCCCAGGCGGAGCCGGGGGCAGGAGCCGAGGCGGAGGCGGAGGCTGAGGCGAAGCCGGAGGCTGCGGCCGAAGCACAGGCCGACGCCGAAGCTGAGGCCGAGGAGAACGTCGAGGCGCAGCCTGAGACCGAAGCCGAGGCACAGTCGGTGCCGGAGGCTGACGCGGTGGCGGAGGCTGAGGCCGACGTAGCGGCGGACGCAGACACCACGCCCGAGGCAGAAGCTGAGGCCCAGGCGGAGCCGGGGTCAGGAGCCGAGGCGGAGGCGGAGGCTGAGGCGAAGCCGGAGGCTGCGGCCGAAGCACAGGCCGACGCCGAAGCTGAGGCTTCGGCCGACGTAGAGGCGGAGGCAGAGGCGAGCGCCGTCGCAGAAGCCGACGGAGAGGCAAAGACCGAAGACGAAGCTGAGGCCACCCAGGAGAACGCCGAAGGCAAGGCCGAGGCCGAGGCAGAAGCCGAGGCGCAGGCGGAGGCCGACGCGGAGACTGCTGCCGAAGCGGCGGCAGAGGCGGAGGCCGACACGGAGGCTCCAGTCGAGGCCGAGGCTGAGCCCGCGCCCGAGGCCGAGGCTGAGGAAGGGACCGCGGAGGCGGAGCCGCAGGTTTCCGTCGGCGAGACGGCCCCGGAGCCGGTGGTGCCGGCCGACGACGAGGCGCCTGCGGAAGCACAGGCCGACGCAGCGGCCCAGCCGCCGGTAACCGCGCACGAGCCGGAAGCCGCCGACGGTGAGGACGCCCCACAGGAGGCACCCGCACCCGGCGACGAAAGCCGCACGGGTGGAGCGGGTGGGTACGACGCCGGCGCCGAAGGCGAAGCCGAGGCAGCCGGCACCACCGCCGAAGCAGCACCCGCACCCAGCGCCGAAGGCGAAGCCGAGGCAGCCGGCACCACCGCCGAGGCAGCACCCGCCCCCGGCGACGAAACCCCCGCGAGCGAAACCGAGGAACCCGGCCAAACCGTCGGAGACTCCCTCGCCACCGCCCACACCGCCGCCGCAGCCACCCTCGCCAAGACCAACCTCACCGGCACCCGCGCCAAGGTCTACCTCGTCCTCGACCGCTCCGCGAGCATGCGGCCGTACTACAAGGACGGCTCCGCCCAGGCCCTCGCCGACCAGACCCTCGCCCTCGCCGCCCACCTGGACCCGGAGGCCACGGTCCACGTCGTCTTCTTCTCCACGGAGGTCGACGGCACCACCGACCTCACCCTCACCGAGGACCACGAGACGAAGATCGACGACGTGCACGCGGGCCTCGGCCGCATGGGCCGTACCAGCTACCACGCCGCCGTGGAGGCCGTCACCGCCCACTACACGGCCCACCACCCCGCCGGCACCCCCGCCCTGGTGGTCTTCCAGACCGACGGCGCCCCGGACGCGAAGACCCCCGCCACCCAGGCCCTCACCGAGACCGCGAAGAAGTACCCCGCCCTCTTCTTCTCCTTCGTCGCCTTCGGTGAGCACGACAACAAGGCCTTCGACTACCTCCGCAAGCTGAAGACCGGCAACACGTCCTTCTTCCACGCGGGCCCCGCCCCCCGCGAGCTGACGGACACCGAGCTGTACGAGGGCGTCCTGGCGCACTGGCGCCCCTGACCCCCGCTGCCCCACCCCGTGCCGCCCGCTTCTCACCCCGTAAAACGGGAAGCGGGCGGCATACACACGTCGGCTACGATTTCAAGGTTCGTACGTCTCACGCAGCGACCTGGGAGCAGCCCCCGATGGCTCGACACCTCATCACCAGCGCCCTTCCGTACATCAACGGGATCAAGCACCTGGGCAACATGGTGGGGTCCATGCTCCCGGCGGACGTGTACTCCCGGTACCTCCGCCAGCGCGGCCACGACGTCCTCTACATCTGCGCCACCGACGAGCACGGCACCCCGGCCGAGCTGGCGGCCAAGGAGCGGGGTCTGCCGGTGAGCGAGTTCTGCGCCCAGGCGCACGACGCGCAGAAGGCGGTCTACGACGGCTTCGCGCTGGCCTTCGACTACTTCGGCCGCAGCTCCTCCGCGGAGAACCGCGAGATCACCCAGCACTTCGCCCGCAAGCTGAACGAGAACGGCTTCATCGAGGAGCGGGCGATCCGGCAGGTGTACTCGCCCGCCGACGGCCGCTTCCTCCCGGACCGGTACGTCGAGGGCACCTGCCCGCACTGCGGCTACGACAAGGCCCGCGGCGACCAGTGCGAGAACTGCACCCGCGTCCTGGACCCGACCGACCTGATCGACCCGCGCTCGGCGATCTCCGGCTCCACCGACCTGGAGGTCCGGGAGACCAAGCACCTCTTCCTGCTCCAGTCCAAGCTCCAGCACGAGGTCGAGGCCTGGGTCGCCCGGCACGAGGAGGACTGGCCGCAGCTGGCCTCCTCCATCGCCCGCAAGTGGCTGAACGAGGGCCTGCACGACCGCGCCATCACCCGCGACCTGGACTGGGGCGTCCCGGTCCCGGCCGACACCTGGCCGGAGCTGGCCGCCGAGGGCAAGGTCTTCTACGTCTGGTTCGACGCCCCGATCGAGTACATCGGCGCGACGAAGGAGTGGGCCGACCAGGACCCGGGGAACCGCGACTGGAAGTCGTGGTGGTACGAGGCGGACGACACCGTCCGCTACACCGAGTTCATGGCGAAGGACAACGTCCCCTTCCACACCGTGATGTTCCCGGCCACCGAGCTGGGCGTGCGCGAGCCGTGGAAGAAGGTCGACTACGTCAAGGCCTTCAACTGGCTGACGTACTACGGCGGGAAGTTCTCCACCTCGCAGAAGCGCGGTGTCTTCACCGACCAGGCCCTGGACATCCTCCCGGCCGACTACTGGCGCTACTTCCTGATCGCCAACGCCCCCGAGTCGGACGACTCGTCCTTCACCTGGGAGCACTTCACCGCCACGGTGAACAAGGACCTGGCCGACACCCTCGGCAACTTCGTCAACCGCGTGCTGTCCTTCAGCCGCAAGCGGTTCGGCGACGAGGTCCCGGCGGGCGGCGAGCCCGGCGCGGCGGAGGCCCGTCTCGGCGAGGAGATCGCCCGGCTGCTCGGCGAGTACGAGGAGCACATGGAGGCCCTCCAGTTCCGCAAGGCCGCGGCCGCGCTGCGCGCCCTGTGGTCGGCCGGCAACTCCTACCTGGAGGAGAAGGCCCCCTGGCTGGAGATCAAGACCGACAAGGACGGCGCCGCCCTCACCCTGCGGACGGCGATGAACCTGATCCACCTGTACGCGGTGGTCTCGGAGCCGTTCATCCCGGCCACGGCGAAGACCATGCGCGCGGCGTTCGCGCTGGCCGGCGACACCGCGGCCTGGGTGACCGAGGACGAGGCGAAGGCCCTGGCCGCCGTCCCGGCCGGCACCCCGTTCACGGTTCCGCCGGTGCTCTTCGCGAAGATCACCGATGAGGACCTGGAGTCGTACAAGGAGCGCTTCGGCGGCGAGCCCGCCTGAGCCCCGGTACGGACGACGGCACGGGCAAGGCCCCGGCGCACTGCGCGCCGGGGCCTTGCCCGTGCCGCTACCGCTCGCCTACTTGAGCACCGTCCGCGCGAACCAGCGGCGCACGGGCTCCATGCCGAACGTCCTGGGGCCGACGGAGAGGGACCTGTTGGTGGTCAGGCCGGTGCTGCCCGACCTGAAGTACCAGAGGGCGCCCTGGTCGCGGTTCTCGGCTTCCGTGCCGACGGTGAGTTCGCTGCGGCCGTCGCCGTTCATGTCGGCGAAGGCGACCTGCTGGCCCCACCTGTCGTACGGCTCGTTCATGCCCGGCACACCGGTGGTGTTCTGGTGCCAGGACACCGCACCGGCGCCGGTCAGGCCCTTGGCGGAGCCGCGCAGCACGGTCACCGCACCGGTGGTGCTGACTCCCGAGACGCTCTCCTGCTCCACACCGATCGCCACATCGGCGTAGCCGTCGCCGTCGACGTCCCCGGTGTCGAGGTTGTAGCCGAACCGGTCGTACGTCTCGCCGGCGCCGGGCACACCGGAGGTGTCCTGGCTGATGCGCACCGGCTTGCGGGTGGTGCTGATCCCGTCGGCGCTGCCGTACTCGACGAGGATCGAGCCGCCCACGACGCCCTTCGGCTGGTAGCCCTCCAGGCCGGCACCCAGCACCACGTCACCGTATCCGTCGCCGTCGACGTCCGCGATGGAGCCGGAGTTGACCTTGGTGGCGAAGTCCTTGACGGGGCCGAAGCCGCTCTTGGAGCCGAGCAGCAGGCTGGCGTCGGCGGCACCGCCGTCGCCCCTGCCCACGGACAGCAGATCGGCGACATGGTCACCGTTCACGTCTCCGGCCGCCAGGGAGTAGGGGTGGAGCCAGTTGTGGACGATGCTGCTCGAGGCGCTCGCGCCGTCCCGGGTGAAGGGGCCCCGGAGCAGCTCGGTGCCCACGTCGGAGACGCCGGTGACCAGGTCGTTCCTGCCGTCGCCGTCGAAGTCGGCCACCACGACCGGGCTCGGGGAGTAGCTGGGCGTGATCCCGAGCCGGGTGGGGGCGGACAGGCCCGTGGGGCCGCCCCAGTAGGCCTGCACGGCCCCGGAGCCGACGGCTACGAGATCGTCGTAGCCGTCGCCGTCCAGGTCGCCCTTGGCCATCGAGCCGCCGAGGTCGACGTACCCGCTGGTGCTGCCGTTTCCGAGGATCTGGTGGCGGGAGGGAGTGAGGCCGGTCGCCGTTCCGTACAGCACCGTGATGTAGCCGTTCGCGGAGACGGCCAGGTCGCCGTAGCCGTCCCCGTTGAAGTCCGCCGTCTTCCCGGCGGCGGAGGCCGCCTCGGCCGTGGTGCCGGCCGCGACGGCGGGACCGCCGAGGCCGAGCACCACGCTGCCCGCCGAGACGAGCGTGGCCGTGGCGAGCGCCGCGACTGTGCGAACTTTTCGCATGTAACCGTCCGTTCCCCTGTTTTTCCTCTTGATCACATCGCTGTGTCAGAGGAGACCCGCCAGGGACCCGCACGGTTGTACGACGCTAGTTCAGCACCCCGGCGCCGGTCGTGGCCGCCAGCTCCGCCGGCAGGCCGGCCGCCGAGGGCTCCAGGCCCGCGGTCAGCGCCGGCTTCCAGTTCACCGTCGGCTTGATCTTCTTCGAGGACGCGGCGTTGTACACGGCGACCAGATCGGTGAGCCTGCCGTTGACGAGGTTGCCGCTGCCCGCAAGGGAGCCGGTGCCGTCGCCGCTGAGCAGCTTCGCGACCTTGCCGCCGGACGGCACCTTCCAGTAGTTGTTCTCCGCCACGACCTGGGCGTTCGCGCGCGCGTTGATGCTGTAGAGGGGCGCGTAGCCGTCGACGGTCCTCGTGTCGTAGACGTTGTTGTAGATGTGGATCTGCCCGAGGCGGGCCAGCGGGGCCCGCTGCACGATGCCCTTCCACACGTTGTGGTGGAGGGAGACGCGCAGCTTGCCGGTGCTGTCCGTGTCGCTGCCGCCGATCAGCATCGTCTTGTCGTGGTCGGTGAACCGGCTGTGCTCGACGGTCACCAGGTCGGAGCCCTTGGTGATGTCGAGGGAGCCGTCGTGGACCTGGTACTGGCGGCCGAAGTAGGCGGGATCGCTCGTGTCGTAGTGCGGTGCGTCGGTGAACGTGTCGTGGTCCGCCCAGACATGGGTCGCGCCGCGCAGCGTGACCGCGTCGTACTCCGAGTTCCAGTTGCCCTGGTCGCCGTCGGTCGGGTCCCACTGCGGGAAGCAGTCCTCGACGGCGGAGAAGGTCAGGTTGCGGATGATGACGTTGTCGACGCCCTTCAGCGCCAGGCTGCCGCCCAGGATGCCCGCGTTGGTGCCGGGCACGCCCACGACGGTGGTGTGGGCGGGCACCGTGAACACGACGTTGTGCGCCTGCCTCTGCTGGGCGGCGGCACGCGCCGTCTCCTGGGGGCCGGAGGGCAGCCTGGAGCGGCCGTAGGTGGCGGGGTCGTAGGCCTTGAGGTAGGCGGGGAGCGAGTAGCCGGTGCCCTTCGCGTAGTCCGCGCAGGTCAGCTTGGTGCCGTGGTCGTCGGTGTTGGCGTCGATGGTGCCCTTGATCCGGATGATCCGGGGTGTGGTGTCGGACGCCGGGCCCAGCGCCTTCACCAGCTGGGCCCGGGTGGAGACGGTGAAGGTGTGCGCGGAGTCGGCCTGCGCGCCGCCGGTGGTGCCCGTGCCGGCCGCGGCCCAGCCGTCCCTGGCGGGCAGCGTCTGGTGGTAGAGGTCGGCGGGGTCCGCATGGGCGTTCAGCACGAACACACCGGCGCCAACGCCCGCGGCGACGACGGCGGCGGACACGGCGAGGGTGCGCCGCCCGCGGCGGGAGCGGCGGTGGGAGGGAGCTGCCACGAGGGGGGTTCCTTACGGGTCTGCCGTACATGCCTTGCGACATGCCTTACGGCCCCTCAGTGGCCGCCGCGCCGGGAGAGGTTGCCGCGCCGGGGGAGAACCGCGCGGATCGAACCGGCGGAGGTCGCGATCCGGCGCGGGTGGCCCGCCCGCGGGCCCGGTTCTGGCAGAGTACGGGTGCCGTGAACCTTCCCGAACCCCACCGGCGGCTCCTCGCGGACGTCGTCACGGCCGGCAGCGCGTACGGTCTGGTCCTCGCCGGCGGCTATGCCCTCCAGGCCCACGGCCTGCTGCTGCGCCCGCACGCCAACCTCGACTTCGCCACGGAGAGCGCCGAGGCCATGGACCGGATCGCCGAGTCGGTGACCGCCGCCCTGGAGGCGCGGGGCCGTCAGGTGCGGGCCGGCACCGGCACCGCGCGCACCGCCCAGCTGACGGTCACCGACCCGCCGAGCGGTGAGATCTGTGCCCTGGCCCTGCACAAGGAGGCCTTCTGGCAGCCGCCCGAACTCACCGAGTACGGCCCGGCCCTGGCCCTGGAGGACGCGGTCGGTACCAAGATCCGCGCGCTGTACGACCGGGGTGCCGCGGTCGACCTGATCGACGCCCGGGCCGCCGCCGCCCGGTTCTCCCTGCCGGACCTGGAGGAACTGGGCCGCCGGCACGCCCATGACCCCCTCGATCTGCCCACCCTCCAGTCCCGGCTGACCGGCACCGACTTCTACGCCGACGCCGACTTCCGGCGCTACGGCCTGAGCGAGGAGGAGGTCGCGGCGGTGCGGGCCTGGGCGCAGGCGTGGTCCGACGACATCGCCGAGCGGCTGCTGGAGGACGGCGCGTCCCCGGACGCCGAGGCCGAGCCGGGGGACGGGGACTGAGGGCGGCACGTCAAGAGCCGACCAAGGGCTGGTGAAGTCCGCTCACTTGGCGGTCACCTCCTGGTCCCTGACGTACACCGCGGTGCAGAACAACCGGCCCACCCGGACGTTCACCGGGGGCGCGGCCCCGTCCCGGGTGCCGGTGGACCGGGACGGCAGGACCGCCGGCGGGACGCCGTTCCCGAACGGCGCGTTCACCTGGTCCCCGAAGGCGACCGGCACCGGCACCGGCTCCGCGGTCACCGTGGCCTCCGGGCAGGGCTTCCTGAGCCGCGGTCCGGCGGTCCGGCACGACTTCGGCAGCCCCGACGGCCCGGACGGCCGGGGCGACCTGCTCACCCTGAACTCCTCCGGCGGCCTCACCTACCAGTTCGGCGGCCGTACGCGGATCGCGACGGGCTGGGGCGGGTACACGACCCTGTCCTGACCAGCGCACGCCTCACCCGGACAGACGAGAAGGGCTCGGAACCGTCCCGGTTCCGAGCCCTTCTCGTCGCGCCGGTGCCTTACTTCGGCTGCGGCTTGCGGATGCTGAGGTGCAGCTCGCGCAGGCGGGCCTCCTCCAGCTCCGTCGGCGCGCCCATCATCAGGTCCTGGGCGTTGCCGTTGAGCGGGAAGGCGATGGTCTCGCGGATGTTCGGCTCGTCGGCGAGGAGCATGACGATGCGGTCCACGCCGGGCGCGATGCCACCGTGCGGCGGGGCGCCGAAGCGGAAGGCGCGCAGCATGCCGGCGAACTTCTCCTCGACGGTCTCCCGGTCGTAGCCCGCGATCTCGAAGGCCTTGAGCATGATCTCCGGGTCGTGGTTCCGGATCGCGCCGGAGGACAGCTCGACGCCGTTGCAGACGATGTCGTACTGCCAGCCCAGGATGTCCAGCGGGTCCTGGTTCTCCAGGGCCTCCAGGCCGCCCTGCGGCATGGAGAAGGGGTTGTGCGAGAAGTCGATCGCGCCGGTGTCCTCGTCCTTCTCGTACATCGGGAAGTCGACGATCCAGCAGAACCGGAAGACGCCGTCCTCGAACTGGCCGGCGCGCTTGGCGGCCTCGACACGGACCGCGCCCATGATCTTGGAGACCTCGTCGAACTCGCCCGCGCCGAAGAAGACGGCGTGGCCGGGGGCCAGGGAGAGCCGCTTGGTCAGCTCGGCGACGTTGTCCTCGGTGAGGAACTTCGCGATCGGGCCGGTCAGGGCGCCGTCCTCGCCGACGCGGACCCAGGCCAGGCCCTTGGCGCCGAGCGAGATCGCGAACTCGCCGAGCTGGTCGAAGAACTTGCGCGGCTGGTCCTGGACCGCCGGCACCGCCAGCGCACGCACGTGCTTGCCGGCGAACGCCTTGAACTCCGAGCCCTCGAAGACATCGGTGATGTCCACCAGCTCCAGCTTGGCGCGCAGGTCCGGCTTGTCGGAGCCGTACTTCAGCATCGCCTCGCGGAACGGGATGCGCGGGAACGGCGAGGTGACGTGGCGGCCGCCGCCGAACTCCTCGAACAGCTCCGTCATCAGCTTCTCGACGGGCTGGAAGATGTCCTCCTGTTCGACGAAGGACATCTCGATGTCGAGCTGGTAGAACTCGCCCGGCGAGCGGTCGGCGCGGGCGTCCTCGTCGCGGAAACAGGGCGCGATCTGGAAGTAGCGGTCGAAGCCGGAGATCATCAGCAGCTGCTTGAACTGCTGCGGGGCCTGCGGAAGGGCGTAGAACTTGCCCGGGTTCAGGCGGGAGGGCACCACGAAGTCACGGGCGCCCTCGGGGGAGGTGGCGGACAGGATCGGCGTCGCCATCTCGTTGAAGCCCATCGCCGTCATCTTGTGGCGCATCGCCGAGATGACCGCCGTCCGCAGCATGATGTTGCGGTGCATGCGCTCGCGGCGCAGGTCCAGGAAGCGGTACTCCAGGCGCCGCTCCTCGTTGACCCCGTCCTCGGTGTTGATGGTGAAGGGCAGCGGGCCGGCCGCGCCCAGCAGCTCGACCTCGGCGACCTCGACCTCGATCTCGCCGGTGGGCAGGTCGGGGTTCACGTTCTCGGTTCCACGTGAAACAACGCGGCCGTCGACGCGGACCGTGGACTCCTTGGAGACCTTGTCGAGGGCCTCGTAGGCCGCGGTGCCCGGGCGGGCCACGAGCTGCGTGATGCCGTAGTGGTCGCGCAGATCGATGAAGAGGATGCCGCCCAGGTCGCGCCGATTGTGCAGCCAGCCACTGAGCCGGACGTCGGTACCGACGTCAGAGGCGCGGAGCTGGCCGCAGGTGTGGGACCTGTACCGATGCATCGTCGTTCATCGTCCTTCGTGGTGGGGTTCTCTCCTGCCGGGTCCCGGGGACCGGCGGGAGGCGGGCACGGGGCCCGGACCCATCAAGGGTACCGGGCGGCCCCAGCCCGGCTCCCCACACTTTTCTCCCGGCCGCACGGTGGCACGTTCGGATCACATCTTCCTAAAGTAGGGCAATGCGCACTGGCGAGCCCCTCCCCTCGGTCGAGGACGTCCTCGCCGCCCTCGCGACCGGGCTGTGGCACTGGGACACGGCCAGCGGGCTGGTCACCGTGGACGCGGAGGCGGCGCGGCTGCTCGGTCTGCCCGCGGAACCGCACACCCTCACCGAGGCCCAGACCCGGGCCCGGCTGCACCCGGTCGACTGGAACGAGATCACCGGGGTGGTGCAGCTGGCGGTCGCCGAGGGCACCCTCGCCGAGGTGCGCGTCCGGATCATGGACGAGCAGGGCACCGTCCTGAGGGTCGTCCGCAGCCGCTCGAAGCCGTCCTTCGACCGCGAGCGCCGGGCCTACGAGCTGATCGGCACCCTCCAGGAGGTCACCGAACCGACGCCGGGCACCGCGGCCGGGCGGAGCGCGGTCACCGGTGACTGGCGGCGCTCCCGGGAGGCGTTCCTGCTGGACGCGGGCCGGGCGCTGGCGGAGGCCCGGTCCACGGCCGAGGTGCTGCGGGTGGCGGGCAATCTGTCCATGCCGGGGTTCTCCCCGGACGGGCTCGTGGTGTTCGGCGTGGAGGGCGACCGGCTGACCGTCACCGGCCAGCACGGGCACCGGGCCGGGGACATGGGTCCCTTCACCAACATGTCGCTGACCACCGACTATCCGGCGGCGGAGGTGGCCCGGACCGGCCGCGCGGTGTATCTGTCCTCGCCCGAGGAGTACCAGGCCCGCTACCCGGTCGCCTGGCCGCTCGCCCAGCACTTCGGCCGCCGGTCCTGGGCGTTCCTGCCGCTCACGGTGGCCGGGCGCACCATGGGCGCCTGGATGGCGGCCTTCACCTATCCGGTGGCGTTCACCCCGGACGAGCGCGCGGTGCTGACCACGGTCGCCCGGATGCTCGCCCAGGCGCTGTCCCGGGCCGGTGCCGAGGAGTCCGAGCGGGCGCTGACCGAGGGGCTCCAGCGCTCCATGCTGCCCTCGCTCGGCCCGGGGATCCCCGGCATGCGGGTGGCCGCCCGCTACATCCCGACCGGCGGCGGGCTCCAGGTCGGCGGCGACTTCTACGACATGATCCCGCTGCCCTCCGGCCGCTTCGCGCTGGTGATCGGGGACGTACAGGGCCATGACGTGCGCGCGGCCGGGCTGATGGGCCAGCTCCGGATCGCCCTGCGCGCCTACGCCGCCGAGGGCCACCGCCCGGACGCGGTCCTCTCCCGCGCCTCCCGCTTTCTGCACGGGATCACGCACGACGCACACGACACCCATGTCACGGACGGCTTCCCGGACGGGCAGGAGCCGCCGGAGCCGCGCTTCGCCACCTGCCTGTACGTCGAGGCCGACCCGGAGACCGGGATGCTGGAGCTGGCCCGCGCCGGGCACCCGGACCCGGCGGTCCGGATGGCCGACGGCACCGTGATCATGCGGCCGACGGCGGGCGGGCTGCCGCTGGGCGTCGACCCGGACGCCGACTACCCGACGACCCGGTTCGCCCTCGAACCCGGCGAGACGATGATGCTCTGCACCGACGGGCTGCTCGAGACCGGCGGGCACGACCTGGAGAGCGGCTGGCGGCGGCTGCGGGCGATCCTGGAGGAGCACCAGGGGGACGCGGAGTCGCTGGCCGACGCGCTGGTGCAGGGCGTGCACGGGCCGTCCTCGCACCACACCACCGGCCCGCTGGCCGACCGCCGCGAGGACGACATCGCGCTGGTGCTGCTGAGCCGGCTGGCAAAGACCGCCCCGGCGCCCCAGGTGCGGCGCACCCTGCTGTCGGTGGCGCAGGACGCGCCGGAGCTGATCGCCGAGGCCCGCCGCCAGCTGCGCGAGCTGCTGCACGACTGGGCCTCGGCGGACCAGGTGGACTCGGCGGTGCTGCTGGTCTCGGAGATGGTCACCAACGTGCTGGTGCACACCGACAGCGACGCGCTGCTGCTCGCCGAGGTCATCGGCGAGCGGGGCGGCCGCCGGCTGCGGGTGACGGTCGCCGACGCGGGCGACGACCTCCCGCACAAGCGCCGCCCCGGCGAGCTGGCCTCCTCCGGCCGCGGTCTGGTGCTGATCGAACTGCTCGCGGAGCGCTGGGGGGTGAACCCGCGGGGCGAGGGCAAGAGCATCTGGTTCGAGCTCTACGAGTCCCCGGACGGCCCGGTCTCCGTGGACGGCCCGGTCTCGGGGGACGGCCCGGTCTCCGTGGACGGCTCGGGCGATCGCTCGGGGCGGGAGGCGTAGTACGTCCGCAGCTCCTGTACGACCGCGAAGGCGGCGGCGGTCAGCGGGACCGCGAGCAGCATGCCGAGGACCCCGGCGACGGACGCCCCCGCGGTGATCGTGATCATGACCACCGCCGGATGCATCTGCACGGTCCGGCTCTGGATCGCCGGCTGGAGCACATGCCCCTCCAGCACCTGTACGGCGAGGACCACCCCGAGCACCCACAGCGCGATGACGAAGCCGCGGTCGGCGAGGGCGACCAGCACGGCCACCGCGCCGGAGACGAACGCGCCCAGGTAGGGGATGTAGGCCCCGACGAAGACGAGCGCGCCGAGGCCGACCGCCCCGGGCACCTGGAGGACCAGCAGGCCGACGGTGATGCAGAAGGCGTCGATGAGCGCGATCAGGGTCGTACCGCGCATGAACCCCTCGACCGCCGCGAACGCCCGCCGCGCGACGGCCTCCACGGTGTCGGCGGTGCCGCCGGGGGCGACGGACCGCAGCGTCTCGACAGCGCGGTGCCCGTCGCGCAGGAAGAAGAAGACGAGCAGCAGCGCCAGCACGGCCATCGCCAGGGCCTCGCCGACGACGCTCACCCCGCTGATGACGTTGGACGCAGCCGTCCCGCCGAACCTGCTCAGCAGCTGCCGCGAGTTGGCGGCCAGGTCGTCCAGCCCGGAGCCGGCGGCCCCGAAGTGCTGCGAGACGCCCTTGGCGGCGTCCCGCAGCGAGGCGACGATCTGGTCGCCGGTGTCGATGAGCGCGGCGACGACGATGTACACCGCGCCGCCCACGACGGCCACGACCGCGACACAGGTGAGCCCGGCCGCCACCGACGCCTGCACCCCGGCCCGCACCAGACGCCGGTGCAGCGGGCCGAGCAGCGCGGTGCCGAGCAGGGCGAGCAGCACCGAGGTGACGGCCGTACGCAACTCCGCGCACAGCCGGACCGCCACCCAGCCGACACCGGCCAGGAGCAGCAGCACGGCGCACCAGGCGGCGAGCCGGCGCAGGGGGTCGGGAAGCAGCGGCACCCACCCAGCGGATCACGGGCACCGGGAAGGTGTCCTGCGCGGATCCGCCGGGTGGGTGCGCCCGGGTCAGCCCTGTGGGTCAATCCCTGTGGGTCAGTCCTGCGGACCGTTCGGCGTCATCCCGTGGACCGCGGGGACGGTGCCGAGGCGGCCCTTCTGGAAGTCCTCGAAGGCCTGCATCAGCTCGTCCTTGGTGTTCATGACGAACGGGCCGTAGTGGGCCATGGGCTCACGGATGGGCCGGCCGCCGAGCAGGACCACCTCCAGGTCGGGGGTGTGGGAGTCCTGCTTCTCGTCCGCGCGGACGGTCAGCGAGCCGCCGTTGCCGAACACCGCGGTCTGCCCGAGATGGATCGGACGCCGGTCGGCACCCACGCTGCCGCGGCCCGCGAGGACGTAGGCCAGGGCGTTGAAGTCCTCCCGCCAGGGCAGGGTGATCTCCGCACCCGGCGCGAGGGTCGCGTGGATCATCGTGATCGGGGTGTGGGTGATGCCCGGACCCGCGTGGCCGTCCAGCTCACCGGCGATGACGCGGAGCAGCGCGCCGCCGTCCGGCGAGGTCAGGAGCTGTACCTGGCCGCCCCGGATGTCCTGGTAGCGCGGCGCCATCATCTTGTCCTTGGCGGGCAGGTTCACCCACAGCTGGAGGCCGTGGAAGAGACCGCCGGACACGACCAGGGACTCCGGCGGCGCCTCGATGTGCAGCAGGCCGGAGCCGGCCGTCATCCACTGGGTGTCGCCGTTGGTGATGGTGCCGCCACCGCCGTTGCTGTCCTGGTGGTCGAAGGTGCCGTCGATGATGTAGGTGACGGTCTCGAAGCCGCGGTGCGGATGCCAGGGGGTGCCCTTGGGCTCGCCCGGCGCGTATTCCACCTCGCCCATCTGGTCCATCATGATGAACGGGTCGAGGTAGCGGTAGTTGATCCCGGCGAACGCCCGGCGCACCGGGAAGCCCTCGCCCTCGAAACCGCTCGGAGCCGTCGTCACGGCGAGCACGGGACGTGCCACGGCGTCGGCGGATGCGGTCACGCGGGGCAGCGTCAACGGGTTCTCGACGGTCACTGCAGGCATGGTCGGTACCTCCTTGTGCGCCCACTTTAGTTGAGCATTGAACTTTCTGCCACCCACAACACAGAGAGCCCGGAGGGCATTCCCTCCGGGCTCCACTCCTGCGCGCCGACGGCTCAGCCGCCGCCGTACATCCGGCGCATCGCGAAGTCGACCATCTGCTCGACCGCCTTCGCGTCGAACACGATCCGGTGCTCACCCTCCATGTCCAGGACGAAGCCGTAGCCGGTGGGGAGGAGGTCGATCACCTCCGCCCCCGTGATCACGAAGTACTTGGACTCCTTGCCCGCGTACCGGCGCAACTCCTTGAGCGAGGTGAACATCGGGATCACCGGCTGCTGGGTGTTGTGCAGGGCCAGGAAGCCGGGGGTGTCGCCGCGCGGGCAGTACACCTTCGACGTGGCGAAGATCTGTTGGAAGTCCTCGGCGGACATCTGCCCGGTGGTGAAGGCGCGCACCGCGTCGGCGAGGGAGGGCGGGGACGGCTCGGGGTACAGCGGCGGCTGCTGCCCGTATCCGCCGGCCATCGGCTGCTGGGGCGGGGCGTACTGCTGCTGGGCACCCACGTTCTGGTCGTAGCCGTACATGGGCGCAAGCGTACCGAGGCGCGGGGGCGGGGCGTCGGGCGCTCCCATCCTGCGGACCCTCGCCGAAACCCAGGCGACCGACCGGTATTGGACGCGACGACCGACCGGCGGACAGCCCTGCTCACGGGCGCGGCCGGGTAGACCCTGCTCACACTTCGGCGGAAAGGGGTTGCCTCTTATTACCGACGGGTAGCATCATCGTAGCTACTTGTTGGTACGTGAACTAGGTGCGAGGAGTCAGTGCCTCGCCGATCCCTCTACGGAGCCGTTGCCATGGGGCACTACAAGTCGAATCTCCGCGACATCGAGTTCAACCTCTTCGAGGTACTGGGGCGCGACAAGGTGTACGGCACCGGCCCGTTCGAGGAGATGGACGTCGACACCGCGAAGAGCATCCTGGAGGAGATGACCCGCCTCTCGGAGAACGAGCTGGCCGAGTCCTTCGCCGACGCCGACCGCAACCCGCCGGTCTTCGACCCGGAGACCAACACCGCGCCCATCCCGGCGTCCTTCAAGAAGAGCTACCAGGCCTTCATGGACTCCGAGTACTGGCGGCTCGGCCTGCCCGAGGAGATCGGCGGCACCACCTCCCCGCGCTCCCTGATCTGGGCCTACGCCGAGCTGATCCTGGGCGCCAACCCGGCCGTGTGGATGTACTCCTGCGGCCCGGCGTTCGCCGGCATCCTCTTCGAGGAGGGCAACGAGGTCCAGAAGAAGATCGCCAAGATCGCCTCGGAGAAGCAGTGGGGCGCCACCATGGTGCTGACCGAGCCCGACGCCGGCTCGGACGTCGGCGCCGGCCGTACCAAGGCGATCCAGCAGGAGGACGGCTCCTGGCACATCGAGGGCGTGAAGCGCTTCATCACCTCGGGTGAGCACGACATGTCCGAGAACATCATCCACTACGTGCTCGCGCGCCCCGAGGGCGCCGGCCCCGGCACCAAGGGCCTGTCCCTCTTCATGGTGCCGAAGTACCTCTTCGACTTCGAGACCGGCGAGCTGGGCGAGCGCAACGGCGCCTACGCCACCAACGTCGAGCACAAGATGGGCCTGAAGGCCTCCAACACCTGCGAGATGACCTTCGGCGACAAGCACCCCGCCAAGGGCTGGCTCGTCGGCGACAAGCACGACGGCATCCGCCAGATGTTCCGCATCATCGAGTTCGCCCGCATGATGGTCGGCACGAAGGCGATCTCCACGCTGTCCACGGGCTACCTGAACGCGCTCGAGTACGCCAAGGAGCGCGTCCAGGGCCAGGACCTGGCCAACTTCATGGACAAGACCGCGCCCAAGGTCACCATCACCCACCACCCCGACGTGCGCCGCTCGCTGATGACGCAGAAGGCGTACGCGGAGGGCATGCGCGCCCTGGTGCTGTACACCGCCTCGGTCCAGGACGCCATCCAGATCAAGGAGACGAACGGCGAGGACGCCTCCGCCGACCACGCGCTGAACGACCTGCTCCTGCCGATCGTGAAGGGCTACGGCTCCGAGAAGGGCTACGAGCAGCTCGCCCAGTCGCTCCAGACCTTCGGCGGCTCCGGCTTCCTCCAGGAGTACCCGATCGAGCAGTACATCCGGGACTCCAAGATCGACACCCTGTACGAGGGCACCACCGCGATCCAGGGCCAGGACTTCTTCTTCCGGAAGATCGTCCGCAACCAGGGCGCCGCGCTGAACTCCCTCGCCGAGGACATCAAGAAGTTCCTGGCGCTCGGCACCGGCGGCGAGGAGCTGGCCGGCGCCCGTGAGCACCTGGCCAAGGCCGCCGTGGAGCTGGAGGCGATCGTCGGCCTGATGCTGACCGACCTCGCCGCCACCGAGCAGGACACCAAGAACATCTACAAGGTGGGCCTGAACACCACCCGCCTGCTGATGGCCTCCGGCGACGTGGTCATCGGCTACCTGCTGCTCAAGGGCGCCGCGATCGCCGCCGAGAAGCTGGCCACGGCCTCCGCCAAGGACAAGGCCTTCTACACCGGCAAGATCGCCGCGGCGAAGTTCTTCGCGGCGAACGTCCTGCCGGGCGTCACGCTCGCCCGCAAGGTCGCCGCCGACGTGGACCTGGACCTGATGGAGCTGGACGAGGCCGCGTTCTAGCCCCTCCGGACGCCCCGTCGTTTCCCGCACGGGCCCGCTCCCTTCCCGGGAGCGGGCCCGTGTCCGTCGTTAAGGTGAATCCCATGAGCGCACCCCTCCGCTTCGACCGCGGCCACACCGACGACCTCATGTCCTTCCTGGCGGCGAGCCCGACGCCGTACCACGCCGTGGCGAACACCGCCGCGCGGCTGGAGAAGGCGGGCTTCCGGCAGGTCGCCGAGACCGAGGCCTGGGACGGCTCGGTCGGCGGCACGTACCTGCTGCGCGGCGGCACGATCGTGGCCTGGTACGTCCCCGAGGGCGCCGAGCCGCACACGCCCTTCCACATCGCCGGCGCCCACACCGACTCCCCCAGCCTGCGGGTCAAGCCCCGCCCGGACAGCGGCGCGCACGGCTGGCGCCAGCTCGCCGTGGAGCTGTACGGCGGTCCGCTGATGAACTCCTGGCTCGACCGGGACCTGGGCCTGGCCGGCCGGCTGACCCTGCGCGACGGCTCCACGGCCCTGGTGAACGTGGACCGCCCGCTGCTGCGCGTGCCCCAGCTCGCCATCCACCTGGACCGCAACGTCAGCAACGACGGGCTCAAGCTCGACAAGCAGCGCCATATGCAGCCGGTGTGGGGCCTCGGCGAATCGCTCGACGGCGACCTGATCGCCTTCCTGGAGGAGGAGGCCGGGCTCGCGGCCGGCTCGGTGGCCGGCTGGGACCTGATGCTGCACCCGGTGGAGCCGCCGGCCTACCTGGGCCGGGACCGGGAGCTGCTCGCCGGCCCGCGCATGGACAACCTGCTGTCGGTGCACGCCGGCGTCGCCGCCCTGGCCGCCGTCGCGACCTCCGGCGTCCCGCTCACCCACATCCCCGTGCTCGCCGCCTTCGACCACGAGGAGACCGGATCCCAGTCGGACACCGGCGCGGACGGCCCGCTGCTCGGCACCGTGCTGGAGCGCTCGGTCTTCGCGCGCGGCGGCTCGTACGAGGACCGGGCCCGCGCCTTCGCCGGCACGGTCTGCCTGTCCTCCGACACCGGACACGCCGTCCACCCCAACTACGCGGAGCGGCACGACCCGACGCACCACCCGCGGCTCAACGGCGGTCCGATCCTGAAGGTCAACGTCAACAACCGCTACGCCACGGACGGTTCCGGCGCCGCGCTGTTCACCGCCGCCTGCGAGAAGGCGGGCGTGCCCGTGCAGTCCTTCGTGTCCAACAACTCCATGCCGTGCGGCACCACCATCGGTCCGATCACCGCGGCGCGGCACGGCATCCGCACGGTGGACATCGGCGTGCCGATCCTCTCCATGCACAGCACACGCGAACTGTGCGGCGCCGACGACCCGTTCCTGCTGGCGAACGCCCTGACGGCCTTCCTCGCGGGCTAGGTGCCGAGCCTGCTCCTGGGCCGGTTCCGGCCTAGGAGCGGGCTGGGCGGGTACCCGGACGGGACCGGAGAGTCCGGAACCGGAAGGGGAGGCGAATTCTCATGGGGCTCGGCGGATGCATCATCCTCATCGCCGCGGGAGCCATCCTGACGTTCGCGACCGACTGGCACATGCGCGGCGTCAACCTGCCGGTCGTCGGGGTCATCCTGATGGCCGTGGGCCTGATCGGCGTCGCCACGTTCAGCGGTATCGCGCGGCGCCGGCGGATCGTGATGCCGCCGACGCCGGTGGTGGAGGAGAAGCCGCACCACCACGTCGACGGCTACACCGAGGGCTACCGCGACGGCTACGGCGTCTGAGGCGCCGCCTCCTGCTCGTCCATCCCCGCCAGGACGAGCGGCAGGCGGTCCGCCCCGCCCTCGGTGAGGCGGACCGGAACACCCCAGTCCTGCTGGTGCACATGGCAGGCGGGATATTCGTTGGCAGGGTCGTCGTCGCAGGACGCGGCCATCGCCGAGACATGCAGGACACCCTCCGTGACGGCCGGGTTCAGCTCCAGCTCACGGGAGAGATCCGCCTCCGCACCCGCGCCCTTGAGGAGCAGCTCGGGCGGGGTCGAGGAGACCAGCAGCCGGGTCGACGGGCCGTAGCGGGTGTCCAGCTTCTGCCCGGCCGGCGCCTGGAAGATGACGTCCAGCCGGAGGCTGCCGGGGGCCACCTCGGTCGCCGCGCGCTGGGTGCGATGGGCGACCGACTCCACCCGCACCGCCTCCTCGGGCAACCGCAGCCGGGTCAGCCGGTGCCGGGCCGACTCCACCACGACGATGTCCGCGCCGACGAGCACGGCGTCACTGGGCTCGCGCAGATCCGTGGCGAGGGTGGTGACCTCGCCGGTGGCCGGGTCGTACCGGCGCAGGGCGTGGTTGTAGGTGTCGGCGACCGCGACCGAGCCGTCGGGCAGCGCGGTGACGCCCAGCGGGTGCTGGAACAGCGCCTGTCCGGCGGCGCCGTCCCGGTGGCCGAAGTCGAACAGGCCAGTGCCGACGGCGGTGTGCACCTGCCCGTCGAGGTCCACCCAGCGCAGGGCGCTGGTCTCGGAGTCCGCGAGCCACAGCCGGTCGGCGGTGGCGGCGAGCCCGGAGGGCTGGGCGAACCAGGCCTCGGCGCCGGGGCCGTCCACCAGGCCCTCGTTGGTGGTGCCGGCCGCCACGGCGACGGTCCCGTCCACCGGGTCGTACGTCCACAGCTGGTGAACGCCGGCCATCGCCATCCACACCTTGCCGCCGAAGACCGCCACGTCCCACGGGGAGGACAGGTCGACCTCGCGGGCCGGGCCCGAGGTGGCCGAGCCCTGCCACCACTGCCGCCCGGTGCCGGCCAGGGTGGTCACCGCACCCGTGGCGAGGTCGAGGCGGCGCAGCGCGTGGTTGACGGTGTCGGCGACCGCCACGGAGCCGTCGTCCAGCAGGGCGAGGCCCTGCGGCTCGTTGAAGGCGGCCTGCCCGGCGTCGCCGTCGGTGAACCCGCGCACTCCGCTGCCGATGCGCCGTACGACGGTCTCGGCGTCCTCGGCCAGCTCCACCAGCTGGTGCCGGGTGGTGTCGCTGACCAGGAGGTTCCCACTCGGCAGGAGGAGTGCCTTGCCCGGGAAGCGCAGGGTGGTCGGCTCCGGCTCCGGCGACACATAGGGGCCGTCGCCGCGGCGCAGGGTGCCCTTCGCCTCGTGCTCCGCCTCCAGCTCCTCGACCAGCCGCTCGATGGCGTGCGCATGGCCCTCGCCGGCGTGCTGCGCGACCACGTACCCCTCGGGGTCGATCACGACGAGGGTCGGCCACGCCCGCACCGCGTACTGCTTCCAGGTGGCCAGCTCCGGGTCGTCCAGCACCGGGTGCTCGACGCCGTACCGCTCCACCGCGTCCACGACCGCCTGGTGTTCGGCCTCGTGCACGAACTTCGGGGAGTGCACGCCGATGACCACCACCGTGTCCCGGTGCTTCTCCTCCAGCTCGCGCAACTCGTCCAGGACGTGCAGGCAGTTGATGCAGCAGAAGGTCCAGAAGTCCAGGACGACGATGCGTCCGCGCAGGTCGGCCAGGGTGTACTGGGTGTCTCCCGTGTTCAGCCAGCCGCCCTTGCCGATCAGCTCGGGGGCGCGGACACGGGCGCGTCGGGGTGCGGAGTCGGTCATGGCTCCAAGGGTGCCACCCGCCGCCGACACCCCGCTCACCGCCTGTGGAAAACTCCCCCGGACCTGGTCAGGAAGGGTGTGGCCGGACCACCGCGGGCGGTTCGCCCCCATGCGCCCGTGATGATCGCCGCGCGGCGGGGAACGGTACCCGCATGAGACTCCTCGTACGAGACCGGCTGCTCGGCATCGGTGACGACTACTGGATCGAGGACGAGCACGGCCGGAAGGTCTACCTCGTCGACGGCAAGGCCATGCGGCTGCGGGACACCTTCGAGCTGAAGGACGCCCAGGGCCGCGTGCTGATCGACATCCACCAGAAGATGCTGGCGCTGCGCGACACCATGGTGATCGAGCGGGACGGCGAGGGCCTGGCCACCATCAAACGCAAACGGCTGTCGCTGCTGCGCAACCACTACCGGGTGGCCCTGGCCGACGGCACCGAACTGGACGTCAGCGGCAGGATCCTGGATCACGAGTTCGCCATCGAGTACGACGGTGAGCTGCTCGCCGTGGTCTCGCGCCGCTTCCTGCGCGTGCGGGACACCTACGGCGTCGACATCGTGCGGGACGACGCGGACCCGGCGCTGCTCATCGCGGTGGCGGTGTGCGTGATCCACCTGGCGCAGAAGGAACGCGAGGAACGGGGCGAGCGGGCGGAACACGGGGAGGACTGAGGCCCGCGGGGACAGCGGTGCCGGCGTCGGAGAGGCTCCCCTCGCGCCCCGGCATCGCCGCGCCCCCGCCCCGGCAAGGTCACCGCGCGGGCCGCTCCAGGCCCAGCACACGGTCCTTCAGCGCCGGGAACTGCTCGCGGGTGGCCGCGACCTTCGCGGTGTCGAGGTCGACGGTGAGGACCTCCTCGTCGTGCCCCGCCTCGGCGAGCACCTCGCCCCACGGATCCACCACGATCGAGTGACCCGCCTGCGGAACTCCCGCATGCGTCCCGGCCGTTCCACAGGCGAGCACGAACGCCTGGTTCTCCACCGCCCGCGCCTGAGCCAGCAGCGTCCAGTGCGCGCGCCGCCGCTCGGGCCAGCCCGCCGGGAGCACCAGCAGTTCGGCGCCGGCGTCGACGAGTCCGCGGAAGAGTTCGGGGAAACGGAGGTCGTAGCAGGTGGCCAGGCCGACCGTGGTCTCCGGCAGCCGTACCGTCACCAGGTCCCGCCCGGCGCCCATCAGCACCGCCTCGCCCTTGTCGAAGCCGAAGCGGTGGATCTTGCGGTAGGCGGCGGCCAGTTCCCCGGTGGGGGAGAAGACGAGGGAGGTGTTGTAGAGCGTTCCGCGCGCGTCCAGCTCCGGGACGGACCCGGCGTGCAGCCACACGCCCGCGTCGCTCGCCGCCTTGGCCATCGCCTCGTACGTCGGCCCTTCCAGCGGCTCGGCCTCCCGGCCGAACTCCTCGAAGGCGAAGGCGCCGGTGGTCCACAGCTCGGGCAGCACCACGAGGTCGGCACCGGCCTGCTGCCGCACCAGCGCGGCAACGCGCTGTCTGCGTGAGGCGACCGATTCGCCCTCGTCCACGGCGATCTGGATCAGAGAGGCGCGCACACTACCACCGTCCTGGCATTCGACCCGTCCACACGGGCCTACGATCGTCACACGAAAGCACTGCCGGGGTGCCTGCCAGCAGCGTAACTTGGGGGGCACTCCCTGTTCGAGCTCAGCCGAGAACCTGGGGGACTCTCAAGACGCCCGCCGAAGTGCAGCCGCCGCCCGCTGGCAACGCCTCCACAACCTGCCCGTGTACCGACCGCCGAGGGGTCCCGTTCCGTGAGTCTGCATCCCACCCTCCAGCCCTACGCCGACGCCTGGTCGCACTCGATCGAGGCGATATCCGAGATGGCGCAGTCACTGGTCGAGGGCGAGTGGAACCGGCGGACCCCCTGTCCCGGCTGGTCGGTCCGGGACATCGTGTCGCATGTCATCGGCCTGGACTGCGAGATGCTCGGCGACCCCCGCCCGATCCACGCGCTGCCCCGCGACCTCTTCCACGTCGCCACCGATCACCAGCGCTACATGGAGATGCAGGTCGACGTCCGCCGCCACCACACGGCGCCCGAGATGACGGCGGAGCTGGAGTACACGGTCATCCGCCGCAACCGCCAGCTGCGCAACGAGAACCGCGCCCCCGACGCCCTGGTGCGCGGCCCGCTGGGCACGGAGATCACCGTCGAACAGGCCTACCGCGCCCGCGCCTTCGACGTCTGGGTCCACGAACAGGACCTGCGCACCGCCCTCGGCCGCCCCGGCAACCTCGACTCGCCGGGCGCGCACATCGCCCGGGACGTCCTCCTCGAAGCGCTCCCGAAGGTCGTCGCCAAGGACGCGAACGCGCCGCGCAGCTCGGCGATCGTCTTCGACGTGCACGGCCCCATCGAGTTCCTGCGCACCGTCCGCGTCGACATCCAGGGCCGCGGCACCCTGGAGACGGCCCCCGCCCTGGGCCCGGTGGCCGCGCTCGCCCTCGACTGGGAGACCTATGTCCGCCTGGCCTGCGGCCGGGTGACCCCGGAGGCTGCCGCCGACCGCATCAAGACGGAGGGCGACCAGGACCTGGCCTCGGCGATCCTGCGCAACTTCGCGGTGACGCCGTAGGCGCGCATCGGCGCTAGCCGCGGGCCATCCCGCCGCTGAGGGCGGAACGGGATCTGGGGGCGACAGCCCCCAGCTCGTCCCCCACCGGCCCCGGGCGGCTACGCAGGCACATGCACCGTGCGGCTACGCAGGCACATGCACCGTCTCCACCCGGCTGGCGACCAACCGCTCCCGCTCCCGGCGAGCCGCCCGCCCCCGCAACCGCAGGATCTGCGAGACCCCCAGCGCCTGGAGCACGAACACGGCGCTGAACGCCACGGTGTAGTCGTCCCCGGTCGCGTCCAGCAGTACCCCGACCGCGAACAACGTCGTCATCGAGGCGACGAAACCGCCCATGTTGGTGATCCCGGACGCGGTGCCCTGCCGCTCGGGCGGATTGGCCGGCCGGGCGAAGTCGAAGCCGAGCATCGAGGCCGGTCCGCACGCCCCGAGCACCACGCACAACACCACCAGCAGCCACATCGGCGCGTGCACCGCGGGATAGGCCAGCGTCGCCGCCCACAGCAGCGCGGTCACCCCCACGGTGCCCAGCGCCAGCGGCAGCCGCGCCGCATGGTGCCGGGCGACGATCTGGCCGTAGACGAGCCCGATCACCATGTTGGAGAGCACGACCAGGGTGAGCAGCTCACCCGCGGTGGCCCGGCTGAGCCCCTGCGCCTGGACCAGGAACGGCAGCCCCCACAGCAGCAGGAACACCATCGCCGGGAACTGGGTGGTGAAGTGCACCCACAGTCCGAGCCGGGTCCCCGGTTCCCGCCATGCCGCGGCGATCTGCCGCCGCACATAGGCCGAGCCCTGGTGCGGCGACGGTTCGGGCGCGTACCCCTCGGGGTGGTCCTTGAGGAACAGCAGCGTCAGGACCAGGACGACGGCCCCGGCGAGCGCGCTGCCCGCGAACGCCGGCGTCCATCCGAGGCCGTGCAGCAGCCGGGCGAGGACGAGGGTGGAGACCAGGTTGCCCGCCATGCCGGCCAGCCCGGCGAACTGGGCGACCAGCGGCCCGCGCCGGGCCGGGAACCAGCGGGTGCCGAGCCGCAGCACGCTGATGAAGGTCATCGCGTCTCCGCAGCCCAGCAGCGCCCGGGAGGCGAGCGCGGTGCCGTACGTCGGCGAGAACGCGAAGCCCAGCTGCCCGGCCGTGAAGAGCACCGCCCCCAGGCTGAGCACCTTCTTGGTGCCCAGCCGGTCCACCAGCAGGCCGACGGGTATCTGCATGCCGGCGTAGACCAGCAGCTGGAGGATCGAGAACGTGGACAGCGCGGACGCGTTGACATGGAAGCGGTCCGCCGCGTCCAGCCCCGCCACGCCCAGCGACGTACGGAAGATGACGGCGACGAAGTAGACGGCGACGCCTATGGACCACACGGCGAGCGCACGACGGCCGCCCGGCGGATCACCCGGAAGGGTGGCGTTCCTGGCCGGAGTGCTCATCGGACCTCACCCCGCGCGAGGTGCGAGAACCAGCTCACATGCCGGTGCACGACTCCGACGGCCGCCTCCGCGTCCCCGGCGCGCAGCGCCTGGAGGATCTCCTCGTGCTCGGCGAGCGTCTTGGCGACCCGGTCGGGGTGCGAGTGCATGACGGCGACGCCCATCCGCAGCTGCCGGTCGCGCAGCTGGTCGTAGAGGCGGGACAGGATCTCGTTGCCCCCGCTGCGGACGATCTCGGCGTGGAAGCAGCGGTCGGTCACCGCGGCGGCGGCCAGGTCACCGGCGGCGGCCTGCGCCTTCTGCTGCTCCAGCAGCTCGGCCAGCCGCTCCAGCAGGCGCTGCGGTGCGGGTACGGCCTTGCGGGCGGCGTGCTCCTCCACGAGCAGCCGGGTCTCCACCACGTCGGCGATCTCCTGCGCGGAGACGGGCAGGACCAGGGCGCCCTTCTTCGGGTAGAGCCGGATCAGCCCCTCCGCCTCCAGCCGGAGCAGCGCCTCCCGGACGGGCGTACGGGAGACCCCGACGGCCTCGGCCAGCTCCCCCTCGGTGAGGAGCGTCCCGCCCTCGTAGCGACGGTCGAGCACTCCGTGCTTGACATGGGCGTAGACGCGGTCGGCGGCGGGCGGCTGCTTGAGGGGCTGAGGGGTCTTGGGGGCGGTCTGCTGAACGGCCGTGTTCATGTCCACATCATAGATACAACACGTACGCAAGCGCTGCCGCCGTCCATCATGCGGACGTGGCCCAAACCGGCCCGCAGCGACCGCACAACCTTCTGTGCTACTTACGTGTCACACATATGCGGCCCCGCTCCTTTCACCTCAACTGGGCCGCATTCCAGGGGTTTTCCAGACAATCGGGGTACTTTACTTTGATTACCGGCATCAAGGGCACCCGCCTTCGCAGAGCAACCGCCGCCGCCGTGACGACCGGCGCCCTGCTCGCTACCGGTGCCCTCACCGCTGCACCCGCCCAGGCCGTCACGACTCCCTCGATCGTGGCCAAGGGCGGCTATGTGATGAACAACGCCACCGGCAGGACGCTGTACACCAAGGCTGCGGACACCAAGCGCTCCACCGGCTCCACGACCAAGATCATGACTGCCAAGGTCGTGCTCGCGCAGCCGAACCTCAACCTGAACGCCAAGGTGACGATCCAGAAGGCGTACAGCGACTACGTCGTCAAGAACCAGGCCTCCCAGGCCCACCTGATCGTCGGCGACCGGGTCACCGTCCGCCAGCTGCTCTACGGCCTGATGCTGCCGTCCGGCTGCGACGCCGCCTACGCCCTCGCCGACACGTTCGGCTCCGGCAAGACCCGGGCCGCGCGCGTCTCCAACTTCATCGGCAAGATGAACTCGGCCGCCAAGAGCCTGAAGCTGAAGAACACCCACTTCGACTCCTTCGACGGCATCGGCAACGGCAACAACTACTCCACCCCGCGCGACCTGACGACCATCGCCAGCAGCGCGATGAAGAACGCCACGTTCCGCACGATCGTCAAGACCAAGTCCTACACGGCCCACACGGTCACCAGGACGGGCAGCACCCGCACCATGACCCCGTGGACCAACACCAACACGCTGCTGTCCAGCTACAGCGGCACCATCGGTGTGAAGACCGGCTCCGGCCCCGAGGCCGGCGCCTGCCTGGTCTTCGCCGCCACCCGCCACGGCAAGACCGTCATCGGAACCGTCCTGGCCTCCTCCTCGTACGCGCAGCGCGCGAAGGACGCCACGAAGCTCCTCGACTACGGCTTCGCCCGGCTCCGCTGACCCCTCCTCACCTCTGAGGCCCTGACGGGCCCGCAGCCCCCGGCTGCGGGCCCGTTCTGCTGCCCGGCCCTCCCGGAGCCACCGGATTGCCAAGACAGATGGAATGAATGGTGCTAGCTTCATTAGCACCATGTTGCTGCGCCTGGACAAGACCGACACCCGCCCCCTGCACGAGCAGGTCGCGGCCGCGATCCGGCGGGCCGTCGCCGAGGGCGAGTGCCGCCCGGGTGACCGCCTGCCCTCGGCCCGCGACCTCTCGACGGCCCTGGACATCAACGTCAACACCGTCCTGCGCGGACTGCGCCAACTCCGGGACGAGGGCCTGCTGGAGTTCCGCCGCGGCCGGGGCATCACCGTCGCCGAGGACGCGTCCCGGCACTCCGGTCTCCAGATCAAGGTGCGGGAACTGGTCACGGAGGCCTCCCGGCTGGGCTACAGCCGGACCGATCTCATCGACATGATCCGGGGGTTGTCATGACGGACGAGCCAGTGCCCGACGACACCGCGACAGAGCACGACCGCGGACGGCAGCAGGGACAGGACGACGGACAGGACGGGAGGCGGGAGCAAGGCCGGGACCGGACTCTCGACCGGGAACAGGAACAGAGGCGGGGCAGAGGGTGGGGGCCGGGCAGTGGGGCCCGGCGTGGGGCGTGCGCCGGCGGGATCGCCGCCGTGGCCGCGCTGATCGCCGGGCTGCCGTGGGCCGTGCGGGACCGGCTCCCCGACCGGCTGGCCACCCACTGGAGCGGCGGTGCCGCCCCCGACGGCTCGATGCCGCTGCGCACCGCCTCCCTCTTCCCGGCCGCGCTGTGGCTGCTCCTCGCCATCGCGATCAGCGTGCGGTGGCGCCGCTCCTGGCCCTCGCCCCGCCCCTGGGTGGCGATCGCGCTGGCCCCCACCGCGGTGATCCTCACCGGCGCCGAGCTCTGCGTGGTCCGCGCGAACCTGGACCGCGCCGACTGGCACGACGCCCGCGAGCCCGTCCTGGGCAGCGTGGCGATGCTGGTCCTGGCCGCCCTCGCGGGGGTGGCGGCCTGGCGGCTGACCGTCCGCCACGCCGCCGCCACGGCCCCGGCGACGGGTCCCCGGCTGGACCTCCCCGAGGACGAGCGGGTGGTGTGGTTCTCCCGCGCGGCCAACCCCTGGCTCCAGCTGATGGCGGCGCTGACCGGTCTGGTCGCCGTCGCCGCGCTGGTGGCACTCGCTCTCGGTCTGGCCTCTGCCTGCCTTCTCTGGCCCGTGTTGGTGGCCGGCACCGTCATCTCGCTCACCGGCGCCGCCTGCTCCTCCGTCCAGGCCAAGGTGTCGGACGCCGGCCTGGAGGTGACGTTCGGTCCGCTCGGCTGGCCCGCCCGCCACTGGTCCGCGACCGCCATCGAGTCCGCCCGTGCCGAGCAGCGCCGGCCGGCCCAGGTCGGCGGCTGGGGATACCGCTTCAGCGGCCTCGGCACGACCGTCATGCTCCGCGCCGGTGACTGTCTGGTGATACGGCCCCGGGGCCGCCGTACCGACTTCGCGGTGAGCGTGGACGACGCGGAGCGGGGCGCGGCCCTGCTGAACACCCTGCGGGCACGGCAGTCGGCCTGAACGGCCGGGGACGAAGGCCGGCGACGACGACCGAGGATGACGGCTGGGCTGGACGGCCCGGGTCGAAGGCCGGGTCGCCGGCCAGGGTCGGGCTCCTCTCTCAGCGCAGCTGGTCGTATGTCCTGAAGGTGTAGGACGCGTCGTACGACAGCAGGTTGCCGCTGTCCGCCGGGAGCCCCAGCCTGCGGTTGAGGGGCCCGGCCAGTGGGCCGCAGTGCTCGGCCGCCGGGGCGGTGAAGGTGTCGTCGTAGGCGGAGAACTCGATCACCGGCGGGTCCTGGGATATCCACTTCGACGGGCCCGAGCGCTTCAGCCGGAAGTCGACCGGCGCGCTCGCCCCGACCGTGCAGCCCTGCGGCAGCATCGGGCTCAGCAGCCGGAACCGCAGGCTGAACGTCCCGGTGTAGGCGTCGAACCGACCGCCGTACTCCGGCTGTATCGCCAGCCCCAGCACCGGCGAGCGGTCACCGGCCGGGGTCCCGGTCAACCCGCCCGGCACAGCGGTCGGGGGGGTGTGCATGGTGCCCCACACCTGCCCGTTGCCGCCGTCGGGCATGGGGCCCTCGGCATGCGTCATGGTGATCGGCGCCAGGTCCACCGCGACCTTGCCCAGGGTCAACCGCGGCGCGGCCGTGTGCACTTCGCATCTCCAGCGGGCCGGGTCGACGCCCGCGGGCAGGGGCGGGCAGTCACGGAAGTCGGCGGCCGAGGCGGCGGAGCCGATGGAAGTGGTGGAAGCAGTGGAAGACGCGGAAAGAGTGGACGTGGCCGGGGTCGCCTGGGCAGCTCCCGCCGTGCACACCGCCGCCGTACCGGCGAGGGCCACCGCGCCTGCGGCACCGGCGAGACGACGCACGAACGAGGACCAACGGACCGGAGCAACACGCGATTTCGACATGACACCAGCGTGCCGCCCGCGGCCCGCCCAGCACTATCCGTGACAGCCCTGGCCCGACCCCGAGCCACCCCTGACCCAGCGTCAGGGTCAGGGTCAGGTCGTGATCCAGCGGCCGACAGCGACCCGACAGCGATCCCGCACCGATCCGGCTCCGATCCGGCACCGATCCCGCACCGCTCCGACTCAGGACCGGAACCCGGGCAGCCGGCGCAGTTCGGTGATCTTCAGTACCCGGGCCAGCAGCAGGAAGACCGCGCCCAGCGCGAGGGTGCCCGCGGCCGTGGCCAGCGCGGTGCCCGCCGTACCGCCGCCCAGAACCCCCGTACCCGCCCGGGCCGCCGCCCATCCCGCGACCGCTCCCGCGCCGCCCGCGCACAGCAGCTTGGCGTACGTCGTGCGCAGCGTGCCGTCGTCCAGCCGGCCACCGACGCGGCGGGCCAGCAGCCGGGCGGTGAGGGTGAGTCCGGCGAGGTAGGAGACGGTGTACGCGCCCGCCATCCCCGTCACCGCCCACTGCGCGGGCAGCAGCAGATGGCAGGCGGTGGCGAGGGCGATGTTCACGGCGCCGATCCACACGGCCATGAAGAAGGGCGTACGGGTGTCCTCGAAGGCGTAGAAGCCGCGCAGCAGCAGGTACTGGGCCGAGAACGGGATCAGCCCCGGCCCGAACGCCTGGAGCATGTGCCCGAGCGGCCGGGCGGAGGCCGGGTCGGCGGTGCCGTGCGCGAAGAGGAGCGTCGCGATCTGCGGCCCGAGGGCGACGAACAGGAAGGCGGCGGGCACGATGACCACCCCGCTGATGCGCAGCGCCCGCGACAGATCGGCCCGCAGATCGCCGACCCGGGCCTCCGCCGCGGCCTTGCTCATCCGCGGCAGCAGGGCGGTGACCAGGGAGACGGTCACGATCGACTGCGGGAGCAGCCAGATCGTCTGCGCATAGCTGTAGGCGGTGTAGCCCACACCCGCATTCGGCAGCGCGCGGTCGGCGGCGTTGGCGTAGTTGGTGACGACCGTCAGCGCGACCTGGTTGGCGAGCACGAACAGCAGCGTCCACTTGGCCGCGTGGATCCCGGAGCCGAGCCCGGTGCCGCGCCAGTCGAACCGGGGCCGGAACCGGAATCCGGCGGCACGCGCGAAGGGCAGCAGCGCCAGCGCCTGTAGGGCGATACCGGCGGTGGTGCCGACGCCGAGCCACCGCACCTGGACGTCGGTGACGTCGGCGACGGTGTGCGGCACGGTCATCATGCCGAGGTAGACGCTGAACATGGCGATGAGCACCACGTTGTTCAGCACCGGTGTCCACATCATCGCGCCGAACTTCTCGCGCGCGTTGAGCACTTGGCCGTAGATGGAGAACAGGCCGTAGAAGAAGATCTGCGGCAGCAGGAACCGGGCGAAGACGACGGTCAGCTGATATGCCTGGTGACTGTCGGGTGTGTCGCGGATGTACAGGTCCACGATCTCCGGCGCCGCCCACACGGCCAGGGCCGTACCGACGGCCAGCACGGTCACGACGAGGGTGACGAGCCGCTGCTCGTACGCCCGCCCGCCGTCGGGGTGGGTGTTCCGGGCCCGTACGAGCTGCGGCACGAGCACCGCGTTCAGGGCACCGCCGACGATCAGGGTGTAGAGGCTGGTGGGCACGGTGTTCGCCGTGTTGTACGTGGTGGCGAGGAGACCGGTGCCGAGCGCGGCGGCCTGGAGCACATTGCGGATCAGACCGGTCCCGCGGGACACCACGGTCCCCATGGCCATCAGCGCGGACGACCGGGCGAGCCCGCCCCCGTCCGCCGCGGTCCGCCGCCTCGCATGCCGAGCCGATTCCTTGGTCCCCGTCAACATGCAGTCAATCTACGGCAGTTCCGTGCCCCCTCCGGGCGAGGTGATCGACGCCTCCCGGCCTGCGCGGCGAAAACCCGTTTGTACGGCAGCGGCCCGCCGTCTAGCTTCGGGGCATCGGCATGTAGCTCAGCAGCAGAGCACCGGGCTCTTCACCCGGAGGGCGCGGGGGCGGAACCCGCCATGCCGGCTATGAAGGACGACGCTGAGCAGCAGCACCTCGCGCAGGCGAACCCCGGATACGCGGCCGGTCAGCTGGCCGCCGCGTTCCGTACGGCCGCCACCCACCCTGACCCCGAGACCCGCCGCCGTGGCGAGGAACGCGGCCGCAGGTGGCGTGCGGTCCTGGACGGGATGGCGAGCGGCCGGCTGACGATCGGCTCCCGCACCCCCGTCGCCGGACTGCCCGCCTGGGTCACGCCCGAGGTGGTGCGTGGCGGCTTCGCCACCGGCCGGCCGAGCGCGGGCGGCCCGCTGCTCGACCACGAGATCGCCGCCGCGCGCCGGGCCGGCGTCCGGGAGGAGCGGCAGGCGCTGTTCGCCTCCTTCCTGACCGAGGAGGGACTCGCGCGGCTCTACGGCCTTCTCGACAGCGGTCGTTACGAGGTGACCGTGCCGGAGGAGGCCGCCCTGCTCACCGTGGCCTGGCTGGTCCGGGCCGGGGAGACGGACGCGGCACTGGACCTGGTCGAGGAGCTGGCCCCCTTCGCGGACCGGCTGCGGTTCTGTCCGCGGCCGGCCGACCGGCCCGCGCCCCGGCCCGACGCCGTGCACCGCTCCACCGTCGCCGACGCCCGTGCGGCGCTCGCCCGCCGGCAGCCCAGCACGGCCGTCGAGACCCAGCGCGAGGCCCTGGCCGTCTGGCAGCCCTTCGGCGACGAACTGCTGCGGCACTGGCTGGAGGTGACGGACGAGCAGGGGTACGTCCGCCTCCCGCGCGCCACCGACGGCGACTGGCACGCCCGCTCGGCCGGGCTGCTGCGGCGCTACCGCGAACTGGGCCGGCGCCACACCCACTGCACCAAGCACCGCAAGCCCAAGGAGAACCTGGGCATCCTGTGCGGGGCGCTGGCGGAGGTCGTCACCGGGAAGGATCTGGCACCGCGGCGGCTCGGGCTGGTGCGGCACGCCGTCGCGTCCATGGTCCGGCGGCGCGGCCTGCCCGGTTCCGCGGAGCACACCGCGCTGCGCCGGGCGCAGGCCGCCCAGGCCGCACTGCCCTCGCACCATGCGCTGGCCCGTGTGGTGCTGGGGCGGCTGTCCGGCCTGCCCGGGGACGACGGGGTGAGCGATGTCGCGGCGGCCGTCGCACCGGTGAGCGCCGAGGAGGCCGCCGCCACGGCCGTGCCGGACGCGACCGGGGCAGGCGGCAGCACCGGTGTGCCCGGCGGCGCCCGTGTGTCCGGCGGCGCCCGTGTGCCCGGCGGCGCCCGTGTGCCCGGCGGCGCCCGTGTGCCCGGCGGCGCAGGTGTACCGGTGGGCGCGGTGATTCCACCGGCCGTGCGCCGGCCGGTCGAGGCGGCGCTCAGCGCACCCGTCGGGACGCTCGTGGACCGCGGTGTCGTGCCCTCGGCGGAGGTCCTCGCCGAGCTGGTCCCCCAGCTGGTCGCCGCCACCACCGCCGCGGCCCACCGTGAACCGGCCCTGCGCTCGCTGGCCGCCGCGAACTACCGGGCGTTCCGCAACCGCCGCTCCCTGCTGCTGTTCAACCTGGAGCGGCAGGTACGGGTGGAGGAGCTGCCCTGGGTCCGGGCCGTCGCCGCCCACCGGACGGACGCCGGGGCGGACGAGGTGGCGGCCGCCGCGCTGCGCGAGCTGGGCGGGCTCGCGGTGCGGGCCTTCCCCGGCACGATCCTGCCCAACCCGCTGATCCGCGAGCTGTCCGTGCTGGCCCGCCAGGCCGAGCTGGGGGCGCCCTTCACCGAGGAACTCGCGGCGGACATCTTCATGGGCACCTTCAGCCCGAAGTTCCTGACGGCCGCGCGGGTCGCGGCCGAACTCCTCCACGGCTCCCTCTACGAGCGGTACTACGCCATCGACTACCGGGCGCTGCGCAACCTCGCGATCGTGGAGGCGGGGAACACGGCACTGCGGTCCCCTGGGCCATACCCGTCCGGCGGGGCGCATACGTCGCCCGGCTTCGCCGCGCTGTGCCGGGAGCGGGCGGAACGGTTCGCTCCGGGCGCGGGGACGTCCACCTCCTGGGTCGCCCGGAACGGGACGGTCATCGAGCAGGCGCAGATCCTCACCACCCACAACCTGGCCACGCTCGTGCACCGGGCGGGCATCGAACCCGGCATCGGCTGGGACGAGCTGGCGCTGCGCTGCTTCGGCACCGTATGCCGGCTCACCGGACAGGTGCAGCACCACCCGCGCCCACTCGGCACCATCAAGGACGTCGCCTACGCCTGGCGGCAGATGGTGTTCTTCCTGTCGCTGTGCACAGCGGACGCCCAGCGGCACGCTGTCGGCCGCCTGGCCGAGGAGACCGCCCGTCAGCCCTGGCATGTCGCGGGACGTCTCGCTCCGGCCCTCACCGGCCTGAGCCAGGCCCTGGCCGGCACCCCGGCCGACGCGGGCACGGGCCGCCGCCTGCTGGGCTGGAGCACCGGTGGCCACTGGTTCCGTGCGCAGCCCGCGCCCCGGAGCTGAGCGCGGGGTGTGAGCGAGGGGGCGGTCGCGAGCCCGTGTCGCGCTCGCCCCCTCCGGGTGGTGCGGTGTTACCGCCTCACGCCCAGGTGATCAGCCGCTTCGGCTGCTCCAGGATCGCCGCCACGTCGGCGAGGACCTTGGAGCCCAGTTCACCGTCGACCAGGCGGTGGTCGAAGGAGAGGGCCAGGGTGGTGACCTGGCGCGGCTTGACCTTGCCCTTGTGGACCCACGGCTGGAGCTTGATCGCGCCGACCGCGAGGATCGCCGACTCGCCGGGGTTCAGGATCGGCGTGCCGGTGTCGACGCCGAAGACGCCGACGTTGGTGATGGTCACCGTGCCGCCCTGCATGGCCGCCGGGGAGGTCTTGCCCTCGCGGGCCGTCGTCACCAGCTCGCCCAGCGCGGCGGCCAGCTGCGGCAGGGTCTTGTCGTGCGCGTCCTTGATGTTCGGCACGATCAGGCCGCGCGGGGTGGCCGCGGCGATGCCCAGGTTGACGTAGTGCTTCTGCACGATCTCCTGGTTCGCCTCGTCCCAGGACGCGTTGACGTCGGGGTTGCGCTTGATGGCGACCAGCAGGGCCTTGGCGATGACGAGGAGGGGGCTGACGCGCAGGCCCTGGAACTCCTTGTCCTGCTTCAGCTCCTCGACCAGGTTCATCGTGCGGGTCACGTCCACCGTCACGAACTCCGTGACGTGCGGGGCGGTGAAGGCCGAGCCGATCATGGCCTGCGCCGTCGCCTTGCGGACGCCCTTGACCGGGATGCGGGTCTCGCGTGCCGTGTCGTACGACGTGACCGCCGGCGCGGGGGCGGGGGTGACCGGGGCCGCCGGGGCGGCCGGCTCCGCGGTCCTCGGCGCGGCCGCCGCGTGGACGTCCTCGCGCGTGATGACGCCGTCCGGGCCGGACGGGACCACGGTGGCCAGGTCGACACCGAGGTCCTTGGCCAGCTTGCGCACCGGCGGCTTGGCCAGCGGGCGGTCCTGCGGCACGGCACTGTGGCCGTTCAGCTCCTTCTGGAGCGCCTGCGCGGCTGCCGGGACGGTGACCTCGGGGCCCTTGCGGGGGCGGCGCTTGGTGGCGGAGGCGGCCACGCCGTAGCCGACCAGGACCGGCTTGCGGCCCTCGGGCTTGGGCTCTTCCGCCGGTGCCGCGGGCTCTGCGGCGGGCTGGGCGGCGGGCTGGGCGGCCGGTGCCTGCGCCGGTGCGGCGCCCGCGACCTCCACGGCGATGATCGAGGTGCCCACGTCCACCGTGGTGCCCTCGGGGAAGTGGAGTGCGCGGACCACGCCGTCGTAGGGGATGGGGAGTTCGACGGCCGCCTTGGCGGTCTCGACCTCGCACACCACCTGGCCGTCGGTGACCGTGTCGCCGGGCTGGACGTACCACTTGAGGATCTCGGCCTCGGTGAGGCCCTCGCCCACGTCCGGCATCTTGAACTCGCGTACGGACGCTTCCGTCATCGTCGTCACGACCCTCTCCCTCAGTACGCCAGCGAGCGGTCGACGGCGTCGAGCACGCGGTCCAGGTCCGGCAGGTAGTCCTCCTCCAGACGCGCCGGCGGGTACGGGGCGTGGTAGCCGCCGACCCGGAGCACCGGGGCCTCCAGGTGGTAGAAGCAGCGCTCGGTGATCCGCGCGGCGATCTCCGCGCCGGAGCCGAAGAAGACCGGCGCCTCGTGGACGACGACCAGACGGCGGGTCTTCTGCACCGAGGTCTGGAGGGTGTCGAAGTCGAGCGGCGAGACCGAGCGGAGGTCCACGACCTCCAGGTTCTTGCCCTCCTCGGCGGCCGCGGCGGCGGCCTCCTGGCAGAGCTTCACCATCGGTCCGTAGGCCGCCAGGGTCAGGTCGGTGCCCTCGCGGACGACCTGCGCCTTGTGCAGCGGGGCCGGGATGGCCTCGGTGTCGACCTCGCCCTTGTCCCAGTAGCGGCGCTTGGGCTCGAAGTAGATCACCGGGTCGTCGCTCTGGATGGCCTGCTGCATCATCCAGTAGGCGTCCGAGGCGTTGGACGGAGAGACGATCTTCAGGCCGGCGACGTGCGCGAACAGGGCCTCGGGGGACTCCGAGTGGTGCTCGACCGCGCCGATGCCGCCGCCGTAGGGGATGCGGACCACGACCGGCATCTTGACCTTGCCCAGCGAGCGCGCGTGCATCTTGGCGAGCTGGGTGACGATCTGGTCGTACGCCGGGAAGACGAAGCCGTCGAACTGGATCTCCACCACCGGGCGGTAGCCCCGCAGGGCCAGGCCGATCGCGGTGCCGACGATGCCGGACTCGGCGAGCGGGGTGTCGATGACCCGGCTCTCGCCGAAGTCCTTCTGGAGGCCGTCGGTCACCCGGAAGACACCGCCGAGCTTGCCGACGTCCTCGCCCATGACGAGGACCTTGGGGTCCGTCTCCAGGGCGCGGCGCAGCGACTCGTTGATGGCCTTGGCCATCGCCATCTTCTCGGCCATCTCAGTGACCCCCTTCTGCGTCCGCGAACGACGCCTGGTAGGCGGCGAACTGGGCTCGCTCCTCGTCGACGAGCGCGTGCCCGTCCGCGTACACGTTCTCGAAGATGGCGAAGTGGTCCGGGTCGGGCATGGCGCGGACCGCTTCGCGCACTCGCCTGCCCAACGCTTCGGACTCGGCCTCGAGTTCCGCGAAGAATCCCTCGTCCGCGTGGTTTGCGGCCTCCAGGTAGCGGCGAAGGCGCAGGATCGGGTCCTTGGCCTCCCAGGACAGACGCTCCTCGTCGCCGCGGTAGCGGCTGGGGTCGTCGGAGGTGGTGTGGGCGCCCATGCGGTAGGTGTACGCCTCGACCAGGGTGGGGCCCTCGCCGCTGCGGGCGCGCTCCAGCGCCCACTTGGTGACCGCGAGGCAGGCCAGGACGTCGTTGCCGTCGACGCGGACGCCGGGGAAGCCGTAGCCCTGGGCGCGCTGGTAGAGCGGGACGCGGGTCTGCTTCTCGGTGGGCTCGGAGATCGCCCACTGGTTGTTCTGGCAGAAGAACACGACGGGCGCGTTGTAGACCGCGGAGAAGGTGAACGATTCGGCCACGTCGCCCTGGCTGGAGGCGCCGTCGCCGAAGTAGGCGATGACGGCCGAGTCCGCGCCGTCCTTGGCGACGCCCATGGCGTAGCCGGTGGCGTGCAGCGTCTGCGAGCCGATGACGATCGTGTACAGGTGGAAGTTGTTCCCGTTCGGGTCCCAGCCGCCGTTGTTCACGCCGCGGAACATGCCGAGCAGGTTGGTCGGGTCGACCCCGCGGCACCAGGCGACGCCGTGCTCGCGGTAGGTCGGGAAGACGTAGTCGTCGTCGCGCAGCGCGCGGCCGGAGCCGATCTGGGCGGCCTCCTGGCCGAGCAGGGACGCCCACAGGCCCAGTTCGCCCTGGCGCTGAAGGGCCGTGGCCTCGGCGTCGAAGCGGCGGGTGAGCACCATGTCGCGGTACAGGCCGCGCAGGTCTTCGGGGGTGATACCGGCGACGTAGGAGTCGTACTCGGCGTTCTTGACCCGCTTGCCCTCGGGGGTCAGGAGCTGTACCAGCTCCGGCCCGGTGCTCCGGGCGGTGGTGCGGTTGGTACGGGTGGTGCGCTTGGTGCCGGTGGCCCCGGACGTCTTCCCGGCGGTACCGGTCTTGTCGCCGGTGGTGCCGGCCTTGCCTGCGGCGGTGCGTCGCGGCTTGCGCGCGGCACTGCTCTCCACGGTCACGTGTGCTCCTCCGTCGTTCCGGCCCCCGGGGTTGCCGGTAGGCCAGTGCGGCTCACCTGTTCGACCACGGGGCACGGGGTGGGTGCCACTCGGCCGGGAACAGGCGTGACAGGTGCCCCGGCGAGCGCCCTGCAACCATTACGTTACCCAGTGCTTCACAATTCTGTGAAACCCCACCTGACCTGCGATTTTGCTTGGATTTCCAAGTAAATCGGGGTGGTGTGCAAGCGTGCTGGTCACAGCCTTGTCGCGGCCGGAACATGCGCACGTTATCCCGCTCACCCAGCTCACGGGAAGAGTTTGCGTGCGAGACCGGTTCGCCGTGCCAAGACCGAAAAATCATGGCAATCCTCCCCAGCGGGGTGTCCCGCCGAGAAGACGATCAAGAATTCCTGCGCGGCCCGATGTAGTCCGAATGCAGGCGGAAAAGAGCGGAAGCAACGGAAACATTTGATAAAGCCCGCCGCATGACCGAAAGCGATCACCAGCGACTGTCTGTGATAACCCGCAGCTCACAGGCCTCTTTTCGTGCCCTAGCATCTGCCGCGTGCCGCGCTCTTGTGTACCACCCGCCGTGCCCCACGCGCCCCCTCTCGGCCCCTTGCTGCACCTCTACGCCGCTGGTACGGCCCTCACCTGTGAACCGGTCGAACAGGGCCTGCTGAACCGCGGCTACCGGCTCTGCACCACCCGCGGCCGCTACTTCCTCAAGCACCACTTCGACCCGGACACCGCCGATCCGGCCGCCATCGAACGCCGGCACCGCGCCACCCAGCGCCTCGCCGACCTCGGTGTCCCGGTCGCCCTGCCGCTCACCCACCGCGAGGGCCGCACCGTCGCCGTCATCGGCGGCCACGCCTACGCCCTGCACCCGTGGATCGACGGCAGACACCGCCACGGCGGCCAGCTCACCCGTGGGGAGAGCGCACGCCTCGGCGCACTCCTGGGCGCCGTGCACGCCTGCCTGGAGCGCGTGATGCCGCCGAAGGGGCGCACCCGCCCGGCCACCAGCCCCCACCCGGTGGAGAGCGCCGACCCGGCCGACACCCTCACCGTCATCGACGGCCTGCTCGCGCACGTCGACCGCCACCGCCCCGCGGACGCCTTCGACGAACTGGCCCGGCACCGGCTCCAGGAGCGCCGCGCCCTGCTGGAGCAGCACGCCGACCGGCGCCCGCCGCGCGGCGCCTCGGTGGGCTGGGTGCACGGCGACTTCCACCCGTTCAACCTGCTCTACACCGACGACGACGCACCCGCGGCGATCGTCGACTGGGACCGGCTCGGCGTGCAGCCACGCGCGGAGGAGGCCGTACGCGCCGCCGCGATCTTCTTCGTACGGCCGGCGGGCACGCTGGACCTGCCGAAAGTGCGCGCCTACGCGCGCGCGTACCGGCGCGCGGCCGGTGCGGCGCCCTCGGAGCTGGCGGCGGCCGTGCACCGGGTGTGGTGGGAGCGGCTGAACGACTTCTGGATGCTGCGCTGGCACTACGAACGCGGCGACACGCGCGCGGACTGCCAGTTCCCGGCCGCGTCGGCGCTCGTGGTGTGGTGGACACGCGCGTACGACGCGGTGTGCGACGCGTTCACCGGCTGACGGCGACCGCCCTCAGGACGACGTCCCGCGGGGCGACGGGGTGCCCGGCGGGACGGTCGCCGTGGGTGACCTTCAAGGACCGGTGTCGCCCGTGGTGCCGTCCGTGGCCCCGGTGTCCGTACCGCCGCCGACCGTGGTGCCGGTGTCCGTGCCGCCGTCCACGGTGCCCGTGCCGGTGCCGCCGTCCACGGTGCCGGTGCCGGTGCCGCCGTCCGTCGGGCTGGTGGGCGGCGACTGCGAGGTCGCCGGGTCCGTGGGCGCGGTGGACGGGTCGGTGGTGTCCGGCTGCGACGGGGTGTCCGACGGCGTGGGCGTCGGCGACGTCCAGTGGGAGCCGGAGCCGGTGTCCGAGCCGCTGCCCGTTCCGGTGTCAGAGGTCTGACCGGTGCCGTTGTCGGACGGGGTCGGCGAGTCGGTCTTGTGGTCCGTGGACTTGGAGTGGGTCGTCGTCGGCTTGGTGTCCGTGCCGGGGCTGTGGGTGGTGCCCGTGTTCTTGAGCGCCAGCGCCACACCCGCCGCGATGGCGATCACCGCGAGGACGGCGAGCACCCAGAGCTTGCCGCGGCCGCTGCCCCTGTTGCCGTGTCCCTCGAAGCCGCCGTCGTCACCGCCGCCGTAGCCCTGCGGCAGGATCGACTGCGGGATCTGCGCGGTGCCGGCGCCGTCCATGGGGTGCGGCATCGCGGTCGTCCCCGCGAAGCCGCCCGCCGGCGTGTGCCGGCCGTCGTGCGCCTCCACCGGGCCGGTGTTCCAGGTGCCGGTGTAGCCGCCCTGGTCGTACAGCATCTGCACGCCGTACTGGACCAGGCCGCGCATCTCCTCGGCCGTCTGGAACCGGTCGTCCGGCTCCTTGGCGAGCGAGCGCATGACCAGGCCGTCCAGCTCCGGCGGGCAGCCCTCGGAGACCTGCGACGGCGGCACCGGCATGTCCTGGACGTGCTGGTAGACCACCGACAGCGGGGTCTCGCCGGTGAACGGGGGCCGCAGCGCGAGGAGTTCGTACAGCAGACAGCCGGTCGCGTACAGGTCGGAGCGGTGGTCGACGGCCTTGCCGAGCGCCTGCTCCGGCGAGAGGTACTGCGGCGTGCCCATGACCATGCCGGTCTGGGTCATCGTCGTGGACGCGCCGTGCAGGGCGCGGGCGATGCCGAAGTCCATCACCTTGACCGCGCCGCTGTGCGTGATGATGACGTTGGCCGGCTTGATGTCACGGTGCACGATGCCGTGCTGGTGCGAGTAGGCGAGCGCCTCCAGCACCCCGGAGACGATGATCAGCGCCTGCTCGGGACCCGGCGCGTCGGCG
Organism: Streptomyces sp. NPDC031418; assembly: GCF_055581605.1. Lineage (NCBI taxonomy): Bacteria > Bacillati > Actinomycetota > Actinomycetes > Kitasatosporales > Streptomycetaceae > Streptomyces > Streptomyces sp. NPDC031418. The sequence goes on along the minus strand of NZ_JBVIJC010000009.1, from coordinate 272,029 downwards.
GTCATCAGCAGGTCACGGATGGTGCGGCCCTCGACCAGCTCCATCACGATGTACGGCACGGACTGGCCACCGACGACGTCCTCGCCGGAGTCGTACACGGCGACGATCGCGTGGTGGTTGAGGCCCGCGACCGACTGCGCCTCACGGGTGAAGCGGGCCTTGGAGACCGGGTCCTCGGCGAGATCCGCGCGGAGCAGCTTCACCGCGACGGTACGGCCCAGACGGACGTCCTCGGCGGCGAACACCTCGGCCATGCCGCCCCGGCCCAGCCGGTGCGTGAGCCGGTACCGGCCGTCGCCGACGAGCCCGCCGTTGCCCCACATCTCCGGCGCGTCCGACATGCCGCCGCCAGTCGCCTCGGGGTCGGACGGGCCCTGGGCGCGCTGCGTCTGTGCCATCAGTCCTCGCCGTCGTTTCTGCCCGCGGTGCGCGCGGTGTTGTCACGGTCTCCGTCGGCCACGCTACAGCCTCCGTCGGGCCCGCCGGTCCGGAACCGGAACCGGGACCGGTCCGGCGCCGGACCGGCCATCAAACCTGTAGCACGCGCTGTCGTGCAAATTCTGTGTGCCGGTCGTACGCCCCCTGTAACGCTTGCGCGACGCTTCTTTCGCGTACGGTCACGGAACGGGCACCGAGCTTGACGTGTCAGTGGCCTGGGGCAGACTTGGCCGGTAATGACACATTCGATCAAGGCCTGCGCGGCCGGCGTCTGATCAGCAGCGGATACGACGCGATCGACGACGGCGCCGGACGGGCAGTGGGGGACGCGGAGACATGAGCCAGGACGGCGCACACGGCCGGTACGCGGGGCAGGGCCTGGCCGGCGGCCGCTACCAGCTGCGCGACTTGCTCGGCGAAGGCGGCATGGCCTCGGTGCACCTGGCGTACGACGCCGTGCTCGACCGCCAGGTCGCGATCAAGACGCTCCATACGGAACTCGGCCGGGAGCAGGCCTTCCGCGAGCGCTTTCGCCGCGAGGCGCAGGCCGTGGCGAAGCTCACGCACACCAACATCGTCTCCGTCTTCGACACGGGCGAGGACGAGCTGGACGGCATGGCGATGCCGTACATCGTCATGGAGTACGTCGAGGGCCGCCCGCTGGGCTCGGTCCTCGAGGAGGACGTCCGGCAGTACGGCGCCATGCCCGCGGACAAGGCCCTGAAGGTCACCGCGGACGTGCTCGCGGCGCTGGAGATCAGCCACGAGGCGGGGCTGGTCCACCGCGACATCAAGCCGGGCAACGTGATGGTGACCAAGCGCGGCGTGGTCAAGGTGATGGACTTCGGCATCGCCCGCGCCATGCAGTCCGGTGTCACCTCGATGACCCAGACCGGCATGGTCGTCGGCACCCCGCAGTACCTCTCGCCGGAGCAGGCGCTCGGCCGGGGCGTGGACGCCCGCTCCGACCTGTACTCGGTCGGCATCATGCTGTTCCAGCTGGTCACCGGGCGGCTGCCGTTCGACGCGGACTCGCCGCTGGCGATCGCCTACGCGCATGTGCAGGAGGAGCCGGTCGCGCCCTCCTCGATCAACCGCTCCCTGCCGCCCGCCGTGGACGCGCTCGTCGCCCGCGCGCTGAAGAAGAACCCGAACGAGCGTTTCCCGACCGCCGAGGCCATGCGGGACGAGTGCCTGCGGATCGCCGCGTCCTTCCAGGCGGCCCCGCCGAGCATCGTGCCGGGCGCCGGGCCGCAGCAGAGCGGTTCGGGCGTGGGCTCCGCGGTGTTCCCGCCGGTCGGCCAGGCCGCGCAGACGGCCCCCGGGCCGGTGCAGACGCCGTACCAGCCGGGTCCGTACGGCCCGCAGACGGCCGCCCCGGCCGCGCACACCCCCGCGCCTGCCTACGGCTACCCGCAGCAGGCCCAGCAGACGGCGCCCCCGGTCGGCTACGGCCCGCAGGGCGCCGCGACCCCGCCGCCGTACACGATCTCGCCCCAGCCGGCCACGCAGACCGGAGGGCGCTCCGGCGGCTCCGGCGGCGGGAAGAGCAACAAGCCGGTGATCATCGGCTCGATCGCGGTGTCGCTCGTCGCGGTCGTCGGTCTGATCGTCGCGATGTCGATGAGCAGCAGCAGCGACGACACCGGCGGGGGCGGCGGGGCCAGCGCCAGCGCCAGCGCCTCGACGTCCTCCGCGCACCGGTCGGGCTACCGCCCCCCGGACCGCTCCAAGGTGATCGACAAGACCCAGTGCACGGAGCCCACCAAGGCGTGGGACGACGCGAGCAAGATCGAACTGCCCGACTTCCGGTACAAGGACATCAACTCCGTGAAGGCCTGCTTCCAGGCCGCGGGCTGGATGATGAACATCAAGAAGGTGGACAACAACACCTGGGGTGACGGCACCGTGCTGGACCAGTTCCCGTCCCAGGGCTCGGACGTCGACAAGAAGGACCCGGGCACCATCGAGCTGAGCGTGTCGACGGGCAACCCGCCGCAGTGAGGCGCACGCGCTGACGAAGGGGCCCGGCGGTCGTCCGCCGGGCCCCTTCTCATGCGGTGTGATCTCGGATGTCGTGCTGACGGTCTACAGGTACGGCCCGCCCGAGCGGCCACCGGTGCGGGGGTCGTCCCCGCCCTCGTGGCTCATGCCCGGCGGCAGCGCGCGGCGCATCTGCTCCAACTGGGCCCGCGCGGCCATCTGCTGGGCGAACAGCGTGGTCTGGATCCCGTGGAACAGGCCCTCCAGCCAGCCCACCAACTGCGCCTGGGCGATCCGCAGTTCCGCGTCGCTGGGGGTGGTGTCGTCGTTGAACGGCAGGGACAGCCGCTCGAGCTCCTCGACCAGCTCCGGCGCCAGGCCGTCCTCCAGCTCCTTCACCGAGCTGTGGTGGATCTCCTTCAGCCGGGCCCGGCTGGCCTCGTCGAGAGGAGCCGCGCGCACCTCCTCCAGGAGCTGCTTGATCATGCTGCCGATCCGCATGACCTTGGCCGGCTGCTCGACCTGCTCCGTCACCGGGGTCTCGCGGGATTCCTCGTCCCCGCCGCCGAGTGCCATCCCGTCCTGGCCCACGACGAGGATCTGGGGATTCTCCGGCGACCGTTCGTTCCTCGGCATCTCCATGCCGCCATTCTCTCGCACCAGTACACCTCATCACCGTGGTGCCCCCTCGCGGGACTGATCCACCGTTTAGACCTGACGGAGCAATCCAAAATGCCCTGTTAAGTCATGAATGTGAGGCTTGTTCTCTCGTTATCCATCGATTACGGCCTCTGGGCTCCGGGAGGTCACCGACGTGACTCCAAGGCAGCGACTCACCTTCCACCGCGTACGGCTGCTGCTCGCCCTCACGGCGACCCTGGCGGCGTACACCGCCACCCCCGCCTGCGCCGCGCCCGTACACGCCCCGGAGCCCGGTCCCACGCACCTCTTCGGCTCCGGGCATCCGGCCGCCTCGGGCTCCCCCGGCCATGTCCGGCAGGACGCCCGGCAGCACGGGCGGCCGCACGACGACACACCGGACGCTCCCGTGGCATCGGCCGGCGCGACGGACGCCCCCGGCCAGGATCCGCCCGCTCCGGCCGAGGAGTCGCCCGTGGTCATGCCCTCCGACTCCGCGTCCGCCTCGTTCCGGCCCGCGGACCCCGATCCGTCCCGGGCGGGGAGCCTGGCGGGCCAGGGGCGGATGCGTCCGGGCCGGCCGGACGGGCCCGCCGCCGAGGTGGAGGGCGACGACGACGCCGTACCCACACAGCCGCCCGACCCCGCCGGCATACCGGAGGAGCCGGAGACCGCGGATCCCGCCGGACAGTCACCGGCGGCCTCGCAGCCGCCGGAGGAGGCCGGCCTCGACCCCGCGCGTCCCCCGCTGCGGCCGGCCGCCACCCAGAACGCCGCCCAGCAGAGCCAGGACGCCGGCGAGCCGGTGCTGGACATCCTTCCGCTGGGCAGCGGCCTGGTCTTCATCGGGCTGGGCCTCGGCCTCGCGTTCCTGGGCCTGCGGCTGCGCAAGAGCTGAGACGCGCCTGCGACCACGGCCACGGCCACGGCCCTCACCCGGACGTGACTACGGCGCGACCAGCAGCACCTTGCCGATATGGCCGCTGGCCTCCACCACACGGTGTGCCTCCGCCGCCTGGTCCATCGGCAGCTCACGGTCCACGACCGCCCGGACGTGCCCGGCCTCGACCAACGGCCACACATGCTCCCGCACCGCCGCCACGATCGCCGCCTTCTCGTCCAGCGGCCGCGCCCGCAGCGACGTCGCGCTGATCGCGGCCCGCTTGCCGAGCAGCATGCCGAGATTCAGCTCGCCCTTGACCCCGCCCTGGAGCCCGATGATCGAGAGCCGGCCGTTGACGGCGAGCGCCTGGACGTTGCGGTCCAGGTACTTGGCGCCCATGTTGTCGAGGATGACATCGGCACCCGCCCCGCCCGTGGCCTGCCGGATCTCCTCGACGAAGTCCTGCTCCCGGTAGTTGACGAGGATGTCCGCGCCCAGCTCGGCGCAGCGCTCCAGCTTCTCCTTGGTGCCGGCGGTCACCGCGACCTTGGCGCCGACGGCCTTCGCGAGCTGGATCGCCATGGTCCCGATGCCGCTGGAGCCGCCGTGCACCAGCAGGGTCTCTCCGGGCCGCAGATGGGAGACCATGAACACGTTGGACCAGACGGTGCAGACCACTTCGGGCAGTGCGGCGGCCTGCTTCAGGCCGACGCCCTCGGGCACGGGCAGCAGCTGCCCTGCCGGTACGGCGACCTTCTGGGCGTAGCCGCCGCCCGCGAGCAGCGCGCACACCGTGTCGCCCACGGCCCAGCCGGACACCCCGGGGCCGAGTGCGGCGATGGTGCCGGAGCACTCCAGGCCGGGGTAGGAGGAGGCGCCGGGCGGCGGGTTGTAGAAGCCCTGGCGCTGCATGATGTCGGCGCGGTTGACGGCGCTGGCCGCCACCTCGACCAGCACCTCGCCCTCGCCGGGCACCGGATCGGGAACCTCTTCCCACACCAGCACGTCAGGATCGCCGAATTCGGGAATCGTGATCGCATACATGCCCGTGACGCTACTCCGCCGCCGGGCTTGTCACCCGTCTCGCGCGGGGCGGGTGTCCGAGGTCACCCGGGTGCCGGGCGCGTCGGGGGGGATGGCCTCATGGCCCGGTTGTTTCACGTGAAACACACCGCGCCATGGGCGATGGCGTGATGGCCGGGTTGTTTCACGTGAAACACACCCCGATTCCGCCGGTCGCCCAGGGCAGGTCCAGCAGTTCCGTCTCCGCGCCCTGCCGTGCTCCGCCGGGCGGTACGACGGCCAGCGCGTCGGCGGCGGCGATGCCCCGGAGCATGGCGGGGCCGTTGTAGTGCAGCGGTACGGCGCGGTCGCCGCGCAGCGTCACCGGGATGAGCCGGGTGTCGTACGGGTGGCCCTGCACCGCCTCCCTCAGCGGCAGTGTGTACGGCTCGGGGGCCGGGTGGGCGGCCAGGGTCCGCAGCAGCGGCTCGGCGAGGGTCAGCAGGCCGGAGACGGCCGCGAGGGGGTTGCCGGGCAGGCCCACGAGGTGCTGGTCGTCCTTGGTGCGGGCGAGCAGCATGGGGTGGCCGGGGCGCACCTTGACGCCGTCGACGAGGAGTTCGGCGCCGATGCGTTCCAGGGTGGGGTGGACGTGGTCGACGGGTCCGGCGGCGGTGCCGCCGGTGGTGACGATCAGGTCGGCGGTGGAGCCGGTGACCGCCTTGAGGAGCGCCCGGGCGTCGTCACCGATGCGGCGCACCGCGGACACCTCGGCGCCGAGCGCACGCAGCCAGGGCGGCAGCATCGGGCCGAGCGCGTCCCGGATCAGCCCGTCGTGCGGCAGTCCCTCGGTCAGCAACTCGTCGCCGAGGACGAGGACGTCGACGCGGGGGCGCGGGACGGCGGCGACCGTGTCGTAGCCGGCCGCCGCGGCGAGGCCCAGGACGGCAGGGGTGACCAGGGTGCCGGCGGGCAGCAACTGGTCACCACTGCGGCACTCCTGGCCGCGCGGGCGGATGTCCTGGCCGTGGACCATCTCCCGGGTGGGGTGCAGCCGTCCCTGGGCGTCGGTGCGGCCGTGCTCGGTGCGCAGGACGCCGGTGGTGTCGGCGGGGATGCGGGCGCCGGTGGCGATCCGCACGGCCTCTCCGTCGGTGAGCGGCGCGGGCTGGGCGTGTCCGGCGAGCACCCCTTCGTCCCGTACCTGCCAGGGGCCGGGCCCGGCGACCGCCCAGCCGTCCATGGCGGAGGTGTCGAAGGAGGGCAGGTCGGTGAGCGCGTCGAGCGGGGCGGCCAGGACCAGGCCGAGCGCGTCGCCGAGCGGCACGGAGACGGGGGCGCGGCGGGCCCGGGTGCGGGCGGCCCGGGCAGCGGTCTCGCGGGCCTCGGGCCAGGGCGTGGCCCGGTGCCGTGCGGCCGCGCGCCGGTCGGGTGCGGGGGCTGCCGGGGCCGGGACGTGCCCGGCGTCGCCGGCGCCGGGTTCCCTGCCGGTCTCCGCGCCGGGGTTCCTGCCGGGGTCGTGGTCGGGGTCCTTACCGGCTTCCCTCACGAGTGCCAGGGCCTCCTCGACGTCGAGGTCGTCGCTCTCCCCGGCGCGGGTTCCGGGGGCGGTCATCCGGCGTCCGGGGCGCCGGTGCCCCCGCCGCTCTCCGCTTCCCACCGCAGGGCCAGCGCGGTGGCCTTGCGGGCGGCCTCGGCCACGGCCTCGGGGCCGCCCTCGGCGCGGGCGGCGGCGTAGCCGACGAGGAAGGTGGTCAGCGGGGCGGCGGGCCGGGCGACGCCGTGTGCGGCGTCCCGGGCCAGGTCGAGCAGGAGGCCGGTGTCGACGTCCAGGTCGATGCCCAGCTCGTCCTTGACTGCGGAGATCCATTCATCCAACACGTGCCCATGCTCCCTGATGCGTGCCCTGGCGTTGACGATGTCGTCCCAGGTGTCGCAGTCGAAGGACGCGAGCGGGTCCGGGACGCGGGTGAGGCGGAGGGCGCCGGTCAGCCGGCGCAGGGGAAGCCCGGTGAGGCCGTCGGGCGCGGCGGCGAGGGCGGTCAGCTCGCGGCGGAGGGCGGCGGTGCGGTAGGCGGCCACGAGCGGCTGGTCGCGGCCGTCGGCGTCGGTGAGCAGCGCGCCGTCGGCGCCGGTGTCCCGCACCGCGGTCAACAGGCGTTCCAGCACGGCCGGTGCGAGGAAGGGCAGGTCGGCGGAGAGGACGACGGCGTACTCGGCCGTGGTGTGCCGCAGGCCCGCCTCCAGCGCGGCGACCGGGCCGGCGCCGGGCGGCTCCTCGCGCGTCCAGCGCACCGCGCGGGCGGTGGGCCGGGGGGCGGCCACGACGACGGTCGTACCGGCGCCCGCGCAGGCCGCGAGCACCCGGTCGAGCAGCGCGCGGCCGCCGACGCGGACGGACGGCTTGTCGGCCCCGCCGAGCCGCCGGGCGGCCCCGCCGGCCAGCACGACGGCGTCGTACGGCGCGGGGCCGGGGCCCGCGGGGGTGGCGGGGGCGGTGTAGGTCACCCTCCGAGTATGTCCTGCGCGCTCCCGCGGCCGGGCCGGTGCCTCACAGGGCGGACAGCGGCCCGGACGTCAGGGGCGGTGCGTCACAGGGTGCGCAGGAGCACCGCCGGGTGTTCCACGCAGTCGGCGACATAGCGGAGGAAGCCGCCCGCCGTGCCGCCGTCGCACACCCGGTGGTCGAAGGTGAGCGAGAGCTGTACGACCTGACGCACGGCCAGCTCGCCCTCGTGCACCCATGGCTTGGGGACGATGCGGCCGACGCCGAGCATGGCCGCCTCCGGGTGGTTGATGATCGGGGTGGAGCCGTCGACGCCGAACACCCCGTAGTTGTTCAACGTGAAGGTCCCGCCGGTGAGTTCCCCGGGTGTCAGGGTGCCGGTGCGGGCCGCCTCGGTGAGCCGGGCGAACTCGGCGGTCAGCGACTCGGCGTCGCGCGCCTGGGCGTCCCGGACGACGGGCACGACCAGCCCGCGGTCGGTCTGCGCGGCGAAGCCGAGGTGGACCTGTTCGAGCCGGACGATCTCGCGGGCCTCGGTGTCCACGGTGGAGTTCAGCTCGGGGAACCGGGCCAGCGCGGCGGTGCAGATCCGGGCGAGCAGCGCGAGCAGGGAGATCTTGGTGCCTCCGGCGGCGTTCATCGCGGCCCGCGCCCGCATGAGTTCCGTCGCGTCGGCGTCGACCCAGCAGGTCGCGTCCGGGATCTCCCGGCGGCTGCGGGACAGCTTGTCGGCGACGGCACCGCGGACGCCCTTGAGCGGCACGCGGACGCCGTCCCGCGGGGTACCGACGGGCGTCGGCCGGACCGTGGCCGCTGTGGCGTGGCCGGGCTCCGCCGGGGCGGGGGCCTGGTGGAGCGGCTGGGCCGTCGCCGGGCCTGCGGCCCTGGCCCGCAGGGCGCCCTCGACGTCCGCGCGCAGGATGAGCCCCTCCGGGCCGGAACCGGACAGCTGCCTGAGGTCCAGGCCGTTGTCCCGGGCGAGCCTGCGCACCAGCGGGGAGATGACGGGCACCGGGCCGGTGCCCGCCGCGGCGGGCCGCGCGGGCGCGGGGCCGGGCGCAGCGGGGGCCGCGGTCGCTGCGGGGGCGGCGGCGGCCGGGGCGGGCGCGGGGCGCTCCGCCGGGACGGGCGCCGTGGCGGCCGTACGGACCCTGCGGCGCCGGGGCGGCGCCTCGGAGGTGCCGTAGCCGACCAGGACGTTCCCCGAGCTCTCCGGGGCCGCCGACGGTTCGCCGACGGCAACGGTCAGCAGCGGGGCGCCGACGGGCAGTTCGGTGCCCTCCTCGCCGAAGCGGGCGGTGACCACACCGCCGTAGGGGCAGGGCACCTCGACCATCGCCTTGGCCGTCTCGACCTCGACCACGGGCTGGTCGATGGCGACGACATCGCCGACCTGGACCAGCCAGCGGACGATCTCCGCCTCGGTGAGGCCCTCGCCGAGGTCGGGCAGCTTGAACTCCAGCACCTGTGCCATCAGCCCTCGGCCTCCCACTGGAGCCTGGCCACGGCGTCCAGGATGCGGTCGACGCCGGGCAGGTGGTGCCGCTCCAGCATGGGCGGCGGGTAGGGGATGTCGAACCCGGCCACGCGCAGCACGGGCGCCTCCAGATGGTGGAAGCAGCGCTCGGTGATCCGGGCCGCGATCTCGCCGCCCGGTCCGCCGAACCCGGTGGACTCGTGGACGACGACCGCGCGGCCGGTGCGCCGGACGGACGCGCAGACCGTCTCGTCGTCGAACGGCACCAGGGAGCGCAGGTCGACGACGTCCAGGTCCCAGCCCTCGGCCTGGGCGGCCTCGGCGGCCTCCAGGCAGACCGGGAGGGAGGGGCCGTAGGTGATGAGGGTGGCACTGCGGCCGGCGCGGCGGACGACCGCCCGCCCGATGGGCTCGACGTCCGTGGGCTGCTCGGGGTTCCAGGAGTCCTTGGACCAGTACAGCCGCTTGGGTTCGAGGAAGACGACCGGGTCGTCGGAGGCGATGGCCTGGCGCAGCAGGCCGTAGGCGTCGGCGACGGTCGCGGGCGTGACGACGTGCAGCCCCGGGGTGGCCATGTAGTAGGCCTCGGAGGAGTCGCTGTGGTGCTCGACGCCGCCGATGCCGCCGCCGTAGGGGACGCGGACGGTGATCGGCAGCGGCATCCGGCCGCGCGTGCGGTTGCGCATCCGCGAGACATGGCTGATCAGCTGCTCGAACGCCGGGTAGGCGAAGGCGTCGAACTGCATCTCCACGACCGGGCGCAGCCCGTACATGGCCATGCCGACGGCGGTGCCGAGGATGCCGGCCTCGGCGAGCGGGGTGTCGGTGCAGCGGTCCTCGCCGAACTCCTTGGCGAGGCCGTCGGTGACCCGGAAGACACCGCCGAGGGCGCCGACGTCCTCGCCCATGACGTGCACGGTGGGGTCGGCGGCCATGGCGTCGCGCAGCGCCCGGGTGAGGGCCTGGGCCATGGTGGCGGGCTTGACGGCGACGGTGGTCATCGGGCGCCGCCTTCCTGCGCGCCGTGCTGCTCCTGCTCGGCCTCCAGCTCGGCGCGCAGCAGGGCGCGCTGCTCGCGCAGCTGGGCCGTGGTCTCGGCGTAGACGTGGTCGAAGAGGTCCATGGGGTTCAGCTCGGGGTCCCGGTTCATGCCGTCACGCAGGGAGGCGGCCATCGTCTCGGCTTCCTGCCGGACGGCCTCGATGCCGGCCTGGTCGATCAGCCCGCGCGCGGTCAGCTCGGCCTCCAGCAGCTCGATCGGGTCATGGGCGCGCCATGCCTCGACCTCGGCGTCACCGCGGTAGCGGGTGGCGTCGTCGGCGTTGGTGTGGGCGTCGATGCGGTACGTCACCGCCTCGACCAGGGTGGGGCCGCCGCCCGCGCGCGCGTGCCGTACGGCGTCGCTGAGCACCTCGTGGACGGCGATGGCGTCGTTGCCGTCCACCAGTCGGCCCGGCATGCCGTAGCCGACGGCCTTGTGCGCCAGGGAGGGCGCGGCGGTCTGCTTGGCGAGCGGGACCGAGATGGCGAAGCCGTTGTTCTGCACCAGGAAGACGACCGGTGCCTGCCAGACGGCGGCGAAGTTCAGCGCCTCGTGGAAGTCGCCCTCGCTGGTGCCGCCGTCCCCGACCATGGCGAGCGCGACGACGTCGTCGCCCTTGAGGCGGGCCGCGTGCGCCAGACCGACGGCGTGCGGCAACTGGGTGGCCAGCGGGGTGCTGAGCGGGGCGACGCGGTGGGCGTAGGGGTCGTAGCCGCTGTGCCAGTCGCCGCGCAGCAGGGTGAGGGCCTCGACGGGGTCCACGCCCCGGGCGACGACGGCGAGGGTGTCCCGGTAGCTGGGGAAGAGCCAGTCGCGCTCCTCGAGGGCCAGCGCGGCGGCCACCTCACAGGCCTCCTGGCCGGTGCTGGAGGGGTAGACGGCGAGGCGGCCCTGCTTGGTGAGCGCGGTGGCCTGCGTGTTGTAGCGGCGGCCGCGCACGAGTTGGGCGTGAAGGCGGCGCAGCAGCTCCGGGTCGGCCTTGGCGGCCGCCTCGGTGCCGAGGACGCGGTAGGGCTCGGCGTCGGGCAGCAGTGGCGCGGGGTCCATACGGGGCTGCCAGGCGGGCGGCGGGGCGGGCCGGTAGGCACCCCGCTGCTCCATCACCGTCATGACGGCACCTCCTCGTGGAAGCGGCTACGGGAGGCGCGTCGGCTGTGACCCGCCTCACCTACCGATTGTTCGGTCGACGGCACATTTTGGCTACAGGCCCCGCCAGGCTGTGGACAAACGGTTCTCCACAGCCTGGAATGAACGCAGGACGTCCACAGCAATGAAGCGGGGGGACATGGCACCTGAACAAATGGCCGACGCGCCGTACGACGCGGCACGGGACATGTCCCAGGAAGGCGGTGTGCTGCCGCCGCCGCGCCCGCTGGACGCCATCGATCAGGACATCCTGAAGATCCTCCAGGCGGACGGCCGTGCCTCGATACGGTCCGTCGCCGAACGCGTCCACGTCTCGCGCGCCAACGCCTACGCGCGGATCAACCGGCTCGTCGAGGACGGGGTGATCCGCGGGTTCAGCGCGCGCGTGGACCACGAACGCGCCGGACACGGCACCTCGGCGTACATCACGCTCAAGATCGTGCAGAACAGCTGGCGCACGGTCCGCGAGCAGCTGCGGCAGCTGCCCGGCGCCTCGCACATCGCCCTCATGGGCGGCGACTTCGACGTGCTGCTCCTGGTGCACACACCCGACAACCGGGCGCTGCGCGAGCTGGTGCTCACCCGGCTCCAGGCGATCCCGGAGGTGCTGAGCACCCGCACCCTGCTGGTGTTCGAGGAGGAGGACCTGGAGCCGGATTCCTGAGCCGGACCCGAGACCGGCTCAGCCCGCCCTCGGCCCCGCTCCAGGCCGGCGAACCAGCCCCGCTCCAGGCCGGGGTATCAGTCCTGCTTCAGGCCGGTGAAGACCAGTCGGACGACCGCGTCGGCCACCTCCCGGCCGCTGGCGCCCCGCGCCTCCGGCCGGTACCACTCCACGATGGAGTTGATCATGCCGAAGACGAGTCGGGTGGCGAGCCGCCCCTCCACGTCGTCGCGTACGTCGCCGTCGGCGGCGGCCGCCTTCAGCAGCTCGGCGACCTGGTGGTCGAAGTCCCGGCGGCGATCCAGCGCCCACCGCTCGGTGGCGGTGTTGCCGCGCACGCGCAGCAGCAGCGTCACATAGGGCAGCTCGGCTATGAGCACCTCGACCATGCGCCGTACGACGTGCTCCAGCCGGTCGACGGGACGCCCCACGCGCGCGTGCTCCTCGCCCAGGATGCCGAACAGGCCGTCCAGGGCGCGGCTGACGGCCCGCCGCAGCAGCTCTTCCTTGCCGCTGACGTGGTGGTAGATCGACGACTTGGAGATGCCCGCCGCCTTGGACAGATGCTCCATCGACGTGCCGTCGTAGCCGCGCTGGTTGAACACCTGGACGGCGACGGAGAGCAGCGTCTCGGGTGTGTAGGTGTCGCGCTTGGGGGTGGTCATTCCGTGCCCTCCCGGTTCTCGGCCGCGCATGCGTGGCGGTAGAGCGCGAGGGAGGGCGCGTAGCGCCCGGAGGGGTCGCGCTCGTGCATCTCGTCCAGGACCTCGAAGGCGAACTCGCGGCCGAGCCGGCGGTCCCACTCGAAGGGGCCGAGCGGGTAGTTGACCCCCAGCCGCATGGCGGTGTCGATGTCCTCCTCGGTGGCCACGCCCTTGGCGACCGCGTCGTGCGCGAGGTCGATGATCCGGGCGACCGTACGGGCGACGATCATGCCGGGGACGTCCCCGATGACGCTGACGTCCTTGCCGAGCGCCTGGAACAGCCCGACGGCCTCGGCGAGGGTGCGGGGCGAGGTGTCCTGGCAGGTGGACAGGGCGATGCGGGTGGCCGTGCGGTAGTCCAGCGCGAGGTCGAAGTAGACGACGTCGCGGAACTCCACGGAGGTCTGACCGTCGGCCAGCACCAGCTGGCCGCCGCTGGGCAGCACCAGACGGGTGCCGTTGTCCTCTTCCTCCTCGCGGACCTGGATGCCCGCCTCCCGGACCAGCGTGAGCACCTCGCGCGCGGGGCCGAGATCGCCCTCGGCGACGACGTACGCGGGCGGCTGCTCCTTGTCGGCGGTGTGCGGCTCGGGCCGCTCGGCGCCGTCGGCGTAGTCGTACCAGCCGTGTCCGCTCTTGCGGCCGAGCCGGCCGGACTCCACGAGCCGGCGCTGGGCCAGGGACGGGGTGAAGCGCACGTCCTGGAAGAAGGACTGCCACACCGAGTGGGTGACGGACTCGTTGACGTCCTGGCCGATCAGGTCGGTCAGTTCGAAGGCGCCCATCCTGAAGCCACCGCACTCGCGCAGCACCGCGTCGATGGTGGCCGGGTCGGCGGCCTGCGCCTCGTAGACGGCGAACGCCTCGGCGTAGAACGGCCGGGCGATGCGGTTGACGATGAAGCCGGGCGTGTCCGCGCAGGCCACCGGGGTCTTGCCCCAGGCGCGGGCGGTCTCGTACGCGCGGGTGGCCGAGGTGACGTCGGTGGCGAAGCCGGAGACGACCTCGACCAGCGGGAGCAGCGGGGCCGGGTTGAAGAAGTGCAGGCCCACGAAGCGGCCGGGCCGGCGCAGGGCGCCGCCGATGGCCGTCACGGACAGGGAGGAGGTGTTGGTGGCGAGCAGACAGTCCTCGGCGACGATCTCCTCCAGCTCGCGGAAGAGCTGCTGCTTGATGTCCAGCCGCTCCAGCACGGCCTCGACGACCAGCGCGCAGTCCGCCAGTCCGGCCAGGTCGTCCACCGGCGTCAGCCGGGCGCGGGCCGCGTCCCGCTCGGCGTCGCCGAGCCGGCCCTTGGCCGCGAGCCGGTCGAGGCGGGCGCCGATGGCTTCGGCCGCCTCCCGGGCCCGCCCGGCGACGGCGTCGTAGAGCCGCACGGGGTGGCCGGCGACCAGCGCGACCTGGGCGATGCCCTGGCCCATGGTGCCGGTGCCGACGACGGCGACGGGGCTGTTGAGGTCGAGTGCTGTCATGTGCGCGATCCTCCCGCACGGGGTTTTCCACAGATGCGGCAGGCCCCCTTGTCCCGACCGATCGTTCGGTTACTCTAGCTCTGACCGGCTGTTCCCGCCCCTGTTTCTGCCCAGGTCATGAACTCGACGAAGAGTTCCCCCAGACGAGGAGTTGGTCCCTCATGGCCGCCGAACCGACCGCGCCCGAGCTGATCGCGAAGCACCGGCCCACTCTCGACCAGGCCCTGGAAGCGATCCGCACGCGTGCGTACTGGTCCCCGCATCCCGAGCACCCGAAGGCGTACGGCGAGCACGGCAGCCTGGACGCCGCCGCGGGCAAGGCCGCCTTCGACGCCCTGCTGGGCACCCGTGTCGACCTCGGTCAGCCGGGCACCGACGACTGGGTGGGCGGCGAGGTCTCGCCGTACGGCATCGAGCTGGGCGTCACCTACCCGCACGCGGACCTGGATGTGCTGCTGCCCTCGATGAAGGCGGGCCAGGGGGCCTGGCGGGACGCGGGCGCGGAGGTCCGGGCCGTGGTCTGCCTGGAGATCCTCAAGCGGATCAGCGACCGCACCCACGAGTTCGCGCACGCCGTCATGCACACCAGCGGCCAGGCGTTCATGATGGCGTTCCAGGCGGGCGGCCCGCACGCCCAGGACCGCGGCCTGGAAGCGGTGGCGTACGCGTACGCGGAGCAGGTCCGCACGCCGGGCACGGCGGAGTGGAGCAAGCCGCAGGGCAAGCGGGACCCGCTGGTCCTCACCAAGGACTTCACGCCGGTCCCGCGCGGCATCGGCCTGGTCATCGGCTGCAACACCTTCCCGACGTGGAACGGCTACCCGGGCCTGTTCGCCTCCCTCGCGACCGGCAACGCCGTCCTGGTCAAGCCGCACCCGCGCGCGGTGCTGCCGCTCGCGCTGACCGTGCAGGTGGCCCGGGAGGTGCTCACCGAGGCGGGCTTCGACCCCAACCTGGTGGCGCTGGCGGCCGAGCGCCCGGGAGAGGGCATCGCCAAGACCCTCGCCACCCGCCCCGAGATCAGGATCATCGACTACACCGGCTCGACGGCCTTCGGCGACTGGCTGGAGACCCACGCCCGCCAGGCGCAGGTCTACACGGAGAAGGCCGGCGTCAACACGGTGATCGTGCACTCCACCGGCGACTACAAGGGCATGCTGTCCAACCTGGCGTTCTCGCTGTCCCTGTACAGCGGCCAGATGTGCACCACCCCGCAGAACCTGCTCATCCCCCGGGACGGCATCCGCACCGACGAGGGCCCCAAGACCTTCGACGAGGTCGCCGCCGACCTCGCCCGCGCGGTCGACGGCCTGCTCGGCGACGACGCCCGCGCGAACGCCCTGCTGGGCGCCATCGTCAACCCGGACGTCAAGGCCCGCCTGGAGGCCGCGGCCGGTCTCGGCGAGGTCGCCCTCGCCTCCCGCGAGATCAGCAACCCGGAGTTCCCGGACGCCGTCGTCCGCACGCCCGTCATCGTCAAGCTGGACGGCGCCAAGCCGGACGACCAGGCCGCCTACATGAGCGAGTGCTTCGGCCCCGTCTCCTTCGCCGTCGCGGTCGACTCGGTGACCGACGCGGTGGAGCTGCTGCGGCGCACGGTCCGCGAGAAGGGCGCGATGACGGTCGGCGCCTACACCATCGACGCCGAGGTGGAGCGGGCGATCGAGGAGGTCTGCCTGGAGGAGGCCGCCCAGCTGTCCCTCAACCTCACCGGCGGGGTGTACGTCAACCAGACCGCCGCCTTCTCCGACTTCCACGGCTCGGGCGGCAACCCGGCGGCCAACGCCGCACTGTGCGACGGCGCCTTCGTGGCCAACCGGTTCCGGGTGGTGGAGGTCCGCCGCGAGGGCTGACGGGAGGGCCGAAGAACCCCCGGGCTAGGAAGCCGGGGGTGCGCCCCCGGTGAGGCTCCAGTGGTACAGCGTCATCGCCACGCTGGTGGCGAGGTTGTAGCTGGAGACCTGGGGGCGCATCGGCAGCCGCAGCAGATGGTCGGCACGCGCGCGCAGCTCGGCCGAGAGCCCGCTGCGCTCCGAGCCGAACGCCAGGACGGCGTCGTCGGGCAGCGCGGTGCCGCGGATGTCCTGGCCCTCGGGGTCCAGGGCGAACAGCGGCCCCGCGGGCAGCTCCTCGACGCCGAGCCGCTCCACCACGGTCGCGAAGTGCAGTCCCGCGCCGCCGCGCACCACCGTGGGGTGCCAGGGGTCGAGCGTGCCCGTGGTGACCACCCCGGTCGCCCCGAACCCGGCGGCCAGCCGGATCACGGCGCCCGCGTTGCCGAGGTTGCGCGGGTTGTCCAGGACCACGACCGGCGCGGTGCGGGGCGTGCGGGCGAGCGTCCGCAGTCCGGCCTCGCGGGACGGTCGTACGGCGAGGGCGGCGACCCCGGTCGGATGCGGGCGCGGGACGAGCGAGGCGTACGTCTGTGCGGACACCTCGGTCAGCAGCGCGTCCAGCGTGTCCCGCACGTCCTCGGCCAGCTCGGCGGCGAGCGCGAGTACGGCCCCCCGGTCGGTGGCGACCGCGACCGGCACCTCGGCACCGAAGCGCAGCGCGTGCTTCAGGGCGTGGAAGCCGTCCAGCAGCACGGCGGCACCGGCGTGCTCGCGCCAGCGGATCAGCGGGTCGGTCATGCGGTGAACCCTACGGCGCCGGGGGCGCTCTCCTCGGGGCTCGCACCGGGGCTCGTCCCGGAGCCCGTTTCGGGGCTCGCTTCGGAGCGCGGCGCGGGCACCGCGCCGTCACCCTGCCCGGCGAACCGCCCCCGCGCGCGCAGCGCCAGCGCCTGGATCCGGCGCAGGAAGGACGTCGGCAGGAAGACCGCGTCCGCGGTGATCATCGCCAGGGAGAAGAACGGCAGGCCGAGGACGACCGCGATCACCGCGTGCTCGGCCATCATCAGCACCAGCAGGACGTTCTTGACCCGCCGGTTGAACACCGTGAACGGGAAGGCGACCTGCACCATGACCGTGCCGTAGGCCGCGATCGTCATCATGATGCCGCTGGCCGACATCAGATCGGCGAGACCGGGCCAGGGCGTGAAGTAGTCCAGGTGCAGCGGGTAGTAGACGGCGGTGCCGTCCTGCCAGCGCGAGCCCTGGATCTTGTACCAGCCGGCCGTGGCGTAGATCAGGCACGCCTCCGCCGCGATCACGAACATGGCGCCGTTGTGCAGCACGTTCGCGATCACGTCCAGCAGGATCCGCGGCTGCGGCGACGTCGCCGCCCGGCGTCCGACCGCCCACCACAGGCCGAGCCCGGCCCACGCCGTCCACAGCAGCGCGGGGACCAGCCAGCCGTTGTCGAACCGGCCGGTCGCCGTCACCGTGACCAGGGCCAGTCCGAGCACCGTCCACAGCGCGGGGCCCGTCCAGTCGGCGGGCACCCGCTCGCCCCGCTCCCGTGCCGCCGCCTCGCGTGCCGCCCGCCGGGCGTCCAGCGACCACAGCCGACCGCAGCGGGTGAACACCAGGTAGAAGGACATCAGGTGCAGCACGTTGTCGCCGCCGTCGCCCACGAAGACACTGCGGTTCTGGAGCGACAGCACGCCCACCATGAACAGCACCGACGCGGTCCGGGTGCGCCAGCCGAGCAGCAGGGCCGCGCTGGCCAGGATCGCCAGCACGTAGAAGCACTCGAACCAGAGCTGCCCGTCGGACCACAGCAGGGCCGTGAAGGCGTGGTTGTCGGTGGTCAGCTGCTTGGCGAGGTTCCAGCCCCAGGGGCCGGCGGGCCCGTACAGCTCCTGGCGGTGCGGGTACTCGCGGAGCAGGAACAGCAGCCAGGTCCCGGCGAAGCCGATACGGATCACGGCGCTCTGGTACGGCGCGAGCGCCTCCCCGGTGACCTTGGCGATCCCCCGCGAGAGGGTCAGGGAGAACCGGTTCACCGCACACCTCCGGCGGCCTCGTCGGCGGTCACCGTCCACCACGGCAGCACGCGGTAGACCGGCTTGTCGGGCACCTGTTCACGGCTCCACTTCGGTGGCTGCACATTGGTGGTGACGGAACGGACCTGCACCCGCTGGATGACACCGTCACGGCTGGTCGGATCGGTCCGGTAGAGCCGCATCACCACGATCCGGCGCACGTACTGCTCGGACAGCGAGCCGCGCATGCCGACCGGGCGGTTGTCGTTGGTGTGCGTGGCGACGAGGAAGTCCCAGGCACGACGGACCTCGTTCTGCTGGGTGTGGCTGGGCAACAGGTTGCCGTCGATTGCCGCCCCGTCCTGCGCGGACAGGTCGATCCAGCCGGTGGTCCGCACACTGCCGTCCTTCATCTGCACCTCGGCGCGCACCTGGACGGCGATGTTCTGCTGGAGCGGGTTCGGCGCGAAAAGCTTCCAGTTCTGCTCGAACTCCGGGTAGACCCAGTCCTCCACCATCGTGCCGTGCTGCTTGGTCACCGCGTTCGCGGGGGCGACGCTGAGGAACACCATCAGCAGATGCACCCCGGCGGCGACCGCGACCACCGCGAGCGCCAGCGCCGCCGCGACCTGGTAGCGGGGGGAGAGAGCGGCGACACCGGTGGGCGGCGGGGACGGCTGCGCCGGATCCGGCACCGGAACCTCGTCCGGCACCGGAGCGCCCCCTCCGGGCTGCTGGGCCGGGGTGTCCGGGGGCCCCGAGTCCTCGTCGTACGCGTCCATTGCGCCCCGTCCCCCGTTTCGGTCAGTGGTCAGCTCGATGTCCGGGCCGGCGCTTCGGCTGAGCGGGTGACACGGCCGCACCCTGGGCACCGCATGTGTCACGAGCACCTCTCTTTGCCCGGCACTAGCACGGAACGGTACTCAGCCCCGGGCCGCGGGCGCAGCCCCGGGTACAACCGAGGGCCGTGGCGCTCACCACGAAAGGCCGCCGCCGGTCGGCCGGCGCCACCTGTCCCCACCTGCCCGGCGCGCTGATCCGCCGGGTTGTCCACAGGTGGCGCGGGGAGTTTTCCACAGCGGTTGACACCCCGCGGCGGCCCGGCACACCATGGATGCGCACGGACCGAACGATCGGTCGGGACGGAATCAATCACAGAGCCCGAGGTCAGGGGGACCGCATGGCCACAGCAGCCGCCGCGCAGCGCACGGCCGGCCCGGAACCGGACGGCGCACCGGACGCCACCGTCGACACGACGGAGTACCAGCACGCCTTCGACGCGGCCGTGGCCGCCGACGAGCGCATCGAACCGCGCGACTGGATGCCCGACGCCTACCGCTCGACCCTGGTCAGGCAGATTGCCCAGCACGCCCACTCCGAGATCATCGGCATGCAGCCGGAGGCGAACTGGATCACCCGCGCCCCCTCCCTGCGCCGCAAGGCCATCCTGATGGCCAAGGTCCAGGACGAGGCCGGCCACGGCCTGTATCTGTACAGCGCGGCCGAGACCCTCGGCGTCAGCCGCGAGGAGCTGCTCGACAAGCTGCACAGCGGCCGCCAGAAGTACTCCTCGATCTTCAACTACCCGACGCTGACCTGGGCGGACGTCGGCGCGATCGGCTGGCTGGTGGACGGCGCCGCGATCACCAACCAGGTCCCCCTGTGCCGCTGCTCGTACGGCCCGTACGCGCGCGCCATGGTGCGGATCTGCAAGGAGGAGTCCTTCCACCAGCGCCAGGGCTACGAGCTGCTGCTGGCCCTGAGCAAGGGCACCCCGGAGCAGCACGCGATGGCACAGGACGCGGTGGACCGCTGGTGGTGGCCCTCGCTGATGATGTTCGGCCCGCCCGACGACGAGTCCCAGCACTCGGCGCAGTCGATGGAGTGGAAGATCAAGCGCCACTCCAACGACGAGCTGCGCCAGCGCTTCGTCGACATCTGCGTCCCCCAGGCGGAGTCCCTCGGCCTCACCCTCCCCGACCCGGAGCT
This sequence comes from Streptomyces sp. NPDC031418, assembly GCF_055581605.1. NCBI lineage: Bacteria > Bacillati > Actinomycetota > Actinomycetes > Kitasatosporales > Streptomycetaceae > Streptomyces > Streptomyces sp. NPDC031418. The sequence goes on along the minus strand of NZ_JBVIJC010000009.1, from coordinate 252,216 downwards.
GCGGTGGAACGAGGAGCGCGGACACCACGACTTCGGCCCGATCGACTGGACCGAGTTCTGGGACGTCCTCAAGGGCAACGGCCCGTGCAACGACCAGCGGATCACCCAGCGCCGGCGCGCGCACGACGAGGGCGCGTGGGTCCGGGAGGCCGCCGCGGCCCACGCGGCCAAGCACACCCGCGCCCCCGCCGGGGCGGCACACGAGACAGGAGCAGCGCGAGCATGAGCAGCACCACCGACTGGCCCCTGTGGGAGGTCTTCGTGCGTTCCCGGCGCGGCCTGTCCCACACCCACGCCGGCAGCCTGCACGCCCCCGACGCCGAGCTGGCCCTGCGCAACGCCCGCGATCTGTACACCCGGCGAGGCGAGGGCGTGTCGATCTGGGTGGTCCCGGCCACCGCGATCACCGCGTCCTCCCCGGACGAGAAGGACCCGTTCTTCGAGCCGGCCGCCGACAAGCCCTACCGGCACCCCACCTTCTACGAGATCCCGGAAGGGGTGAAGCACCTGTGACCGCCACCGGTTCCGCCACCGGCACCCCGCCCGAGCCCGGCACCACGCCCGAGCCCGCGGCCGACCCCGCCACCGGTTCCGCCACCCTCCCGGTGGGCGCCGCGCTCGCGCTCGGTGACGACGCCCTGGTGCTCTCCCACCGCCTCGGGGAGTGGGCCGGACACGCCCCGGTGCTGGAGGAGGAGGTCGCCCTGGCCAACATCGCCCTGGACCTGCTCGGTCAGGCCCGGGTGCTGCTGTCCATGGTGGGCGACGAGGACGAACTGGCCTACCTCCGCGAGGAGCGGGCCTTCCGCAACCTCCAGCTGGTCGAGCAGCCGAACGGCGACTTCGCCCACACCATCGCCCGCCAGCTGTACTTCTCCACCTACCAGCATCTGCTCTTCGCCGAACTCGCCGCCGGGGACGGCCCGTTCGCCCCGCTCGCGGCGAAGGCGGTGAAGGAGGTCGCCTACCACCGCGACCACGCCGAGCAGTGGACGCTGCGGCTGGGCGACGGCACGGCCACCAGCCAGGAGCGGATGCAGCGCGCCTGCGACGCGCTGTGGCGGTTCACCGGGGAGATGTTCCAGCCGGTGGAGGGCCTGGCCGTCGACTGGCCGGCCCTGGAGTCCCGCTGGCTGGAGTCGGTGACCGAGGTGCTCGGCCGGGCCACCCTGACCGTCCCGGAGGGACCGCGCACCGGCGCCTGGTCGGCCGGGGCCGGCCGGCAGGGCCTGCACACCGAACCCTTCGGCCGGATGCTCGCCGAGATGCAGCACCTGCACCGCAGCCACCCGGGGGCGTCATGGTGACCGCCACCGCCCTGGAGGCGGAGCTGCTGGAGCTGGCCGGCTCGGTGCCCGACCCCGAGCTGCCCGTGCTCACGCTCCAGGAGCTGGGCGTGGTGCGCGCGGTGCACATCAGCGGCCCGGACGCGGTCGAGGTCGAGCTGACCCCGACCTACACCGGCTGCCCGGCCGTGGAGACGATGACCCTCGACATCGAACGGGTCCTCCACCAGCACGGCATGCGCGAGGTCACCGTGCGCAAGGTGCTCAGCCCCGCGTGGTCGACCGACGACATCAGCGAGGAAGGGCGCCGCAAGCTGCGGGAGTTCGGCATCGCTCCGCCCCGCGTGCGCAGCGCCGCCGGCCCGGTGCCGCTGGCCCTCGGCCCCACACGCACGCTCGAGGCGGACAGCCCCACGCGCACGCTCGAGGCGGACACCGAGCCCGTCCACTGCCCGCACTGCGGTGCGGCCGAGACCGAGCTGCTGAGCCGGTTCTCCTCCACCGCCTGCAAGGCGCTGCGCCGGTGCCTGTCTTGCCGGGAACCGTTCGACCACTTCAAGGAGTTGTGATGGCCCGCTTCCACCCGCTCCCGGTGGCCGCGGTCGACCGGCTCACCGACGACTCCGTCGCCCTCACCTTCGCCGTCCCGCCCGGACTGCGCGAGGAGTACCGGCACGCACCCGGACAGCATCTCGCACTGCGCCGGCAGGCCGACGGCACCGAGATCCGGCGCACCTACTCGATCTGCTCCCCGGCGCCCGACCCGGCCGGGCCGGGACCGGACACCCTCCAGGTCGGGGTGCGGCTGGTCGAGGGCGGGGCGTTCTCCACCTACGCGCTGAAGGAGATCGCCGTCGGGGACGAGCTGGAGGTGATGACCCCGGCCGGCCGCTTCACCCTGGAACCGGCCCCGGGGCTGTACGCGGCGATCGTCGGCGGCAGCGGCATCACACCGGTCCTGTCCATCGTCTCCACCCTGCTGGCCCGGGAGCCCGAGGCCCGGTTCTGCCTGATACGGAGCGACCGCACGGCCGCCTCGACGATGTTCCTGGAAGAGGTCGCCGATCTGAAGGACCGCTACCCGGAGCGGTTCCAGCTGGTGACCGTGCTCTCCCGGGAGGAGCAGCAGGCGGGCCTGCCGTCCGGGCGGCTGGACGAGGACCGGCTGACCGGGCTGCTGCCCGCGCTGCTGCCGGCCGAGCAGGTCGCGGGCTGGTTCCTGTGCGGGCCGTACGGGCTGGTGCAGGGCGCGGAGCGGGCACTGCGCACGCTGGGCGTGGACGGCTCCCGGGTCCATCAGGAGATCTTCCATGTGGACGCGGGCTCGCCCCAGGCGGCCACCGCCCAGGCCCCCGCGCACAGCACCGTCACCGCCCGGCTCGACGGACGCGGCGGCTCCTGGCCGGTGCGGGACGGCGAGTCCCTGCTGGAGACGGTGCTGCGCAACCGCCCGGACGCGCCCTACGCCTGCAAGGGCGGGGTCTGCGGGACCTGCCGGGCCTTCGTGGTCTCGGGCGAGGTCCGGATGGACCGCAACTTCGCGCTGGAGAAGGAGGAGACGGAGGCCGGCTATGTCCTGGCGTGCCAGTCGCATCCGCTGACCGAGGAGGTGGAGCTGGACTTCGACCGCTGACGGAGACGCCCCGCCTCACCCCCGCCCCGCCCCCGCCTGTGACCGAGCGCTTCAGTCGGCGAGTCGGTTCGCGGAAAGCAGCCACCGCCAGCGTCGACGCTCCGTGACGAGGGTGGCGGCGACCAACAGGGTCACCGGGACCGCTGCCCAGGCGGGCCAGGCCAGCCACGAGGAGACCACGGCCGCGACGAGTTGGAGCAGCACCAGCAGGATCGTGGCCCAGCCCGGCACCGCGATGATCACATTGGCCTTGTCCCCCGGGGTGGAGAACAGCGTCGGAAGGCCGATCAGGACCAGCACGGACAGGGCGGCGAGCAGGACCGAGTAGCCGGCCAGGGCCCAGGGGGTGGCCACCCACGCGACGAGTTCCGCCGCGAAGCGCAGGGCGGACGCAGCGCGGTCGTCCGGTCGTCTCGAGGTCGGTGCCCCACCCGCGTCGGTCACCTGCGGACGATCTCACGCCGCGCGGCTGACTGCCAGAGGTGGGGACGCCTCCGCCGTTCCCTTCTCCTAGAACCTGTTCTATCTTGACGGGCCGTCAGATGCTGTGTCGGACGGATCGGATGACGGTTTCCGCCGGGAGGACAGGCCGTGGACTTCACCTTCAGCGAGGAACAGCGGGCGGCGGCCGAGGCGGCGCGGGGGGTGTTCGCCGGGGTCGCGCCGGACGCGGTGCCCAGCCCGGCCCTCACCACCGGTGCCGTGGCCGAGGGCTTCGACCGGGAGCTGTGGTCCCGGCTCGCCGGCGCGGACCTGCTGAGCCTGTTGCTCGGCGAGGCGCACGGGGGCGCCGGACTGGACGCCATCGCGCTCTGCCTGGTGCTGCGCGAGGCGGCGAAGGTCCTCGCGCGGGTGCCGCTGCTGGAGCACAGCGCGGCCGCCGCAGCCGTACAGGCCTACGGCGGCCGGGAGTTGGCTCAGCGACTGCTGCCCCGGGCGGGGCGGGGCGAGCTGGTGCTCACCGTCGCGGCGCACGGCCGTACCGGCCACGAGCCGGCCGAACTCGCCGTCGGTGCGCGGCGGGAGGGCTCGGCATGGGTGCTGGACGGGGTGCAGACGGCGGTGCCGTGGGCGTACGACGCGGACCTCGTCGTCGTACCGGCACACCTCGGCGAGGCGGGGGCGGGGCGGACCGTGCTGGCGCTCGTGCCGCGCGAGGGGGACGGGGTGTCCCTCGCCGAGCAGGTGTCCACCAGCGGGGAGCGGCTGGCCGAGCTGCGGCTCACCTCCGCCCGGATCGACGCGGGGGAGGTCATCGAGGCCGAGGGGGCGTGGGAGTGGCTGCACGCGCTCCTCGCCACCGGGGTCTGCGCGCTGGCGCTCGGGCTGGGTGAGCGGGTGCTGCGGATGACCAGCGAGTACACCGGAAAGCGCGAGCAGTTCGGGTATCCGCTCGCCACCTTCCAGGCGGTGGCCGTCCAGGCCGCGGACCGGTACATCGACCTGCGTGCCATGGAGGCCACGCTCTGGCAGGCGGCGTGGCGGATCGCCTCGGGGGCGCCGGGGGCGCTGCCCGCCACCGGGGACGTCGCCGTGGCGAAGATCTGGGCGGCGGAGGGCGTGCGCCGGGTGGTGCAGACGGCACAGCATCTGCACGGCGGGTTCGGCGCGGACACCGACTACCCGCTGCACCGCTACCACGCCTGGGCCAAGCACCTGGAGCTGGCGCTGGGCCCCGCGGCGGCGTACGAGGAGCGGCTGGGGGACCTGCTGGCCGCCCACCCGCTGGGCTGACGGCCACGCACTCCGGCACCGGACCGGACCGGACCGGACCGGACCAAACCAGACTGAACCACACCGGACCAGACCGGACCGAACCAGACCAGCGTGATCGGGAGCGGGATCTACAGGACGTGACCCGGGTTGCCCTCGTCCGTGATCACCGGGCGGCCCGCGGCCTGCCAGACCTGCATGCCGCCGTCGACGTTCACGGCGTCGAGACCCTGCTGCACCAGGTACATGGTGACCTGGGCGGAGCGGCCGCCGGAGCGGCAGATGACATGGACGCGGCCGTCCTGCGGGGCGGCCTCGGTCAGCTCGCCGTACCGGGCCACGAAGTCGCTGAGGGGGATGTGCAGCGCCCCCTCGGCGTGGCCCGCCTGCCACTCGTCGTCCTCGCGGACGTCCAGCAGGAAGTCGCCGTCCTTGAGGTCCGTGACCTCGACCGTGGGCACACCAGCTCCGAAATTCATGCCTCCGACGCTACCCGAAGGCCGCGGCGGCTCAGTCCTGCGCGAGCAGGGCCGCCAGTTCCGCCTCCCGCTGGGCGATGTCGGCGCGCAGCCGCTCGCCGATCTCGTCGAGCAGGCCGTCGGGGTCGTCCGGGGCGAGCCGGAGCATGCCGGCGATCGCGCCGTCCTCCAGTTCCCGGGCGACGAGGGTGAGCAGTTCCTTGCGCTCGGCGAGCCATTCGAGGCGGGCGTACAGCTCCTCGGCGGGACTCGGACGCCGCTCGGGCGGCACCGGACCGGCCGCCCACTCCGCGGCCAGCTCCTCCAGCAGCGTGACGTCGCCGCGGGCATAGGCGGCGTTGACGCGGGTGAGGAAGTCCTCACGCCGCTGCCGCTCGTCCTCCTCCTGCGCCAGGTCGGGGTGGGCCTTGCGGGCCAGCTCGCGGTAGAGCTTGCGGGCCTCCTCGCTGGGCCGCACCCGCTCGGGCGGCCGTACCGCCTGATCGGTGAGCATGGCGGCGGCTTCCGGGAACAGCCCGTGGCCGTCCATCCAGCCGTGCAGCAGCTCCTCGACACCGGGGATGGGCAGCACCCGGGCGCGGGCTTCCTCGGCGCGGCGGAGGTCCTCCGGATCGCCGGTACGGGCGGCCTTCGCCTCGGCGATCTCGGCGTCCAGCTCCTCGATACGGGAGTAGAGCGGGCCGAGTCGCTGCTCGTGCAGCCGGGAGAAGTTCTCCACCTCGACCCGGAACGTCTCGACGGCGATCTCGTACTCGATCAAGGCCTGCTCGGCGGCCCGTACGGCCTTCTCGAGCCGTTCCTCGGGCCGCGGGGCCTGGGACTGGTCGGCTTCCGGGGTCGTCACCCGCCCAGCGTAGCCGCTGCGCCCGCCCCCCCGGCCCGGGCGCCGGGCGCCGGGCGCCCCACCAGACCCCGGCCCCTGTCTCCCGAGCACTCTCCCCCAGCCCTCTCCCCGCGTCCTCTCCCCGAGCACCCTCCCCAAGCCCTCTCCCCGCGCCCTCTCCCCGCGCCGTCCTGCTCGCCCCTTCTCACACCCCCAGCTCGGCCGCGATCCGGCCGTTCCGTATCCCTGCGACCAGCTCGGCGTGGTCGGCCTCCGTGCGGTCGGCGTAGGCGACGGCGAAGTCGGCCATCGCCTCGTCCAGCTCCTCGTTCTTTCCGCAGTAGCCGGCGATCAGGCGCGGGTCGGCGCTGTGGGAGTGGGCGCGGGCCAGGAGCGCGCCGGTCATCCGGCCGTAGTCGTCGACCTGGTCGGCGGCGAGCGCGGCCGGGTCGACGCTGCCCTTGCGGTTGCGGAACTGGCGCACCTGGAAGGGGCGCCCCGCCACGCTCGTCCAGCCCAGCAGGAGGTCGCTCACGACCTGCATCCGCCGCTGCCCCAGGACCACCCGGCGGCCCTCGTGCGCCACCGGCGCCGTCGCGAAGCCGGCCGTGGCCAGATGCGGCAGCAGGGCCGAGGGGCGGGCCTCCTTCACCTGGAGGACCAGCGGCTGCTCGCGGTGGTCCAGGAGCAGGACGACGTACGACCGGGTGCCGACACTGCCGGTGCCGACCACGCGGAAGGCCACGTCGTGCACCGCGTGCCGGGCGAGCAGCGGGCGCCGGTCCTCGCCGAGGGTGTCGACGTACGGCTCCAGGGCGGCGGCGACCGCCGCGGCCTCGGCGTCCGGGATCCGGCGCAGCACCGGCGGGGCGTCGACGAAACGGCGTCCGCCGTCCGCGGCCGCCTCGGTCGCCTTCGCCGCGAACCGGCCGCTGGTGTTGGCCCGCGCCTTCTCCGAGACCCGCTGGAGGGTGCCGAGCAGGTCATGGGCGTCGGCGTGGGAGACGAGTTCCTCGTCGGCGATGGCGTTCCAGGCGTCCAGCACCGGCAGCCGGGCCAGCAGCCGCATGGTGCGGCGGTAGGCGCCGGCCGCGTCCCGGGCCGCCGCGCGGCAGGTGTCCTCGTCGGCGCCGGCTTCCCGCCCGGCCAGTACGAGCGAGGCCGCGAGCCGCTTGAGGTCCCACTCCCAGGGCCCGTGCACGGTCTCGTCGAAGTCGTTCAGGTCGATGACCAGGCCCCCGCGCGCATCGCCGTACAGGCCGAAGTTGGCCGCATGGGCGTCCCCGCAGATCTGGGTGCCGATCCCGGTCGTCGGGGTGCGGGCCAGGTCGTGGGCCATGAGCCCGGCCGAGCCGCGCAGGAAGGCGAACGGGGTGGCGGCCATCCGGCCCACCCGGATCGGGGTGAGTTCCGGGATCCGGCCGGCGTTGGACTCCTCGACCGCGCGCACCGCGTCCGGGCGGGAGGGGTCCAGGTCGAGAGTGCGGTGCGCGGTGCGCGGCACGCTCTTCCGGAGCGCCTTGCCCTCCTGCTTGGGCGAGCCCTGCGGGGGCCAGTGACCGAAGCCACGTACCCGCGGCAGCCGGCGCCCGGCCGCCCCCGCCCCGTCCGCTTCCAGCACGCCCGTCACACCCACACCGGCATCGGCCACCGGGACCGCCTCCCCCGCACAAGCCACGTCGAATCAATGGCGAATCAATTGCGAGCAGACGGTACAGCCGATGCCGGTCCGGCGGACCACCGCCCGAACCACCGCCCGAACTGCCGCGGGCGGAGCCGCCGCTGAGGCCTTCCTCACAACACGCCCCCCAACAGGCGTCGCAACACGCGTCACAACACACGGCGAAAACACAGCACAAAGAGGAGTGGGCGGCATCGTGATCACGATGCCGCCCACTCCGTGGTGTGCGCGAGGGGGGAGTTGAACCCCCACGCCCTTGCGGGCACTGGAACCTGAATCCAGCGCGTCTGCCTATTCCGCCACCCGCGCATTGGGTGTGTCTTCCGGTTCCTTCCCTTTCGGGCTGGCCCCTTCCGACATCGAGAACATTAGCACGTCGGACGGGGTGGGTTCACATCCCTTCCGCCCGCCCGGCCGGCGGCGCACCGGCCGCGCGGGTTCCCGGTGCCGTCCCGGCCGTCCCGGGGAGCCCCGCGTCTCGTATCAACCTCGTACCGTTCCGGGGGCATCTCCCCAGGAGCGGGCCGGGTCCACAGCCGGGTGCGGGACACTGGTCTTCACCCGGCTCTACGATCCTTGCGAGGAGAGTTCGAAGGGGAGCCGCTGGGGGAACCGGCTGATTGCCGGACGCGTAGATACGATCAGTGAGCAGTAACAGCACAACCACGTAAGCGAAGGCAGAGCGGCAGGGACGGAGGAGGTGCCCCATGGGAGTCCTGAAGAAGTTCGAGCAGCGTCTCGAAGGTCTGGTGAACGGCACCTTCGCCAAGGTCTTCAAGTCCGAGGTCCAGCCCGTGGAGATCGCCGGCGCGCTCCAGCGGGAGTGCGACAACAACGCCACCATCTGGAACCGTGACCGGACGGTCGTACCCAACGACTTCATCGTGGAGCTGAGCACGCCGGACTACGAGCGGCTGAGCCCCTACTCGGGCCAGCTCGGCGACGAGCTGGCCGGCATGGTGCGCGACTACGCCAAGCAGCAGCGCTACACCTTCATGGGACCGATCAAGGTCCACCTGGAGAAGGCCGACGATCTCGACACCGGCCTGTACCGGGTGCGCAGCCGTACCCTCGCCTCCTCCAGCAGCCAGCAGGCAGCACCTGCGCCGCAGGCCCCGCAGGCCCCCGGCGGCTACGGCCGCCCGCCGGCCGCCGCGCCCGCCGGCGCGCCCCCGATGCCCGCCACCCCGCCCCCCGGCGCCCGGCCCGGCGGCTACGGCTACCCGCAGCCCGCCCCGCAGCGGCCCGGAGCCGCGCCGGCGAGCGGCGGGCGCACCCGCTACTGGATCGAGATCAACGGCACCCGCCACCAGATCTCCCGCCCGACGCTGGTGCTGGGCCGCAGCACCGAGGCCGACGTGCGGATCGACGACCCCGGCGTCTCCCGCAGACACTGCGAGATCCGGACCGGGACGCCCTCGACGATCCAGGACCTCGGTTCCACCAACGGCATCGTGGTGGACGGGCAGCACACCACCCGCGCTACGCTCCGCGACGGCTCGCGGATCGTCGTGGGCAGCACCACCGTTATCTATAGGCAAGCCGAAGGGTGAAGCGGGGGCAATGTCAGAGCTGACCCTCACGGTCATGCGGCTGGGTTTCCTGGCCGTACTGTGGCTGTTCGTGATCGTGGCCGTGCAGGTCATCCGCAGCGACCTGTTCGGTACGCGCGTCACCCAGCGCGGATCGCGTAGGGAGGCCGGGCGCCAGCAGCAGACGGGCCGGCAGCCGGCGGCCCGGCAGCAGGCCGCGCCCCCGCAGCAGCGCGGGCAGCAGAGCGGTGGCCGGCGCGGTGGCCGCAATGCCCCCACCAAGCTGGTCGTGACCGAAGGCACACTGACCGGCACCACCGTCGCGCTCCAGGGCCAGACGGTCACGCTGGGCCGGGCGCACGACTCCACGATCGTGCTGGACGACGACTACGCCTCCAGCCGCCATGCCAGGATCTACCCGGACCAGGGCGGTCAGTGGATCGTCGAGGACCTGGGCTCCACCAACGGCACCTACCTGGACCGGTCCCGGCTGACGACTCCCACGCCGATCCCGCTGGGCGCGCCGATCCGCATCGGCAAGACCGTCATCGAGCTGCGGAAGTAGTGCTACATCATGAGTGAGCGCGAGCGGAGCGAGCACGCAGCGGCAGGCCGCCACCCGGCCGCCGCCGGCGCGCTCCCGACCGGAGGGTGGGCAGTGTGGCTCGACACGACCGGCTGTACCCGGAGCCGACGGGCGAGGTGGGCATGAGTCTGTCACTGCGCTTTGCCGCCGGATCGCACAAGGGCATGATCCGCGAGGGCAACGAGGACTCCGGTTACGCCGGCCCGCGGCTGCTCGCGATCGCCGACGGCATGGGCGGCCAGGCCGCCGGCGAGGTCGCCTCCTCCGAGGTGATCTCCACCCTGGTCACGCTCGACGACGACGTGCCCGGCTCCGACATCCTCACCTCGCTCGGCGCCGCCGTGCAGCGCGCCAACGACCAGCTGCGCACCATGGTCGAGGAGGACCCCCAGCTCGAGGGCATGGGCACCACCCTGACCGCGCTGCTGTGGACCGGACAGCGGCTCGGTCTCGTGCACGTCGGCGACTCGCGCGCCTATCTGCTGCGCGACGGCGCCCTCACCCAGATCACCCAGGACCACACCTGGGTGCAGCGGCTGGTGGACGAGGGCCGGATCACCGAGGAAGAGGCCACCACCCATCCGCAGCGCTCCCTGCTGATGCGCGCCCTCGGCAGCGGCGAGCACGTCGAGCCCGACCTGTCGATCCGCGAGGTCCGCGCCGGCGACCGCTATCTGATCTGCTCCGACGGCCTGTCCGGCGTCGTCTCCCACCAGACGATGGAGGAGACCCTCGCCAGCTACCAGGGCCCGCAGGAGACCGTGCAGGAGCTGATCCAGCTCGCGCTGCGCGGCGGCGGCCCCGACAACATCACCGTCATCGTCGCCGACGTCCTCGACCTGGACACCGGTGACACCCTCGCCGGGCAGCTGTCCGACCAGCCGGTCGTGGTCGGCGCCGTCGCCGAGAACCAGCACCACCTGCACGACAACGGCATCATGCAGACCCCCGCCGGCCGCGCCTCCCACCTGGGCCGGCAGTCCGGCAAGCACGGCCACGGCGGCGGCGAGTTCGGCCCGCCCGGCTCCGGCGACACCACCGGCTACGTCCCGGCCGGCTCCTTCGGCGACTACGCCGACGGCGAGTTCACCAAGCCGCGCGCCCGGCGCCCCTGGCTGAAGAGATCCCTGTACGGCGCCCTCGCCCTCGCCGTGATCGGCGGCGGCCTGTACGGCGGCTACCGGTGGACGCAGACCCAGTACTACGTCGGCGCCAACGGCGAGCACGTCGCGCTGTACCGCGGCATCAGCCAGAACCTGGCCTGGGTGTCGCTGTCGCAGGTGGAGAAGGACCACCCCGAGATCGAACTCAAGTACCTGCCGCCCTACCAGCAGAAGCAGGTCAAGGGCACGATCGCGGCGGGCGGTCTGCAACAGGCCCAGACGAAGATCGACGCGCTGTCCGTGCAGGCCTCCGCCTGCCGCAAGCAGGCCGAGCGGGCGGCCGCGGAGAAGAACGCCAAGACGAACCGGATCAAGGCCGCGGGCGGCACCGGAACCACCGCCGCCTCCTTCACGTCCAAGGCATCACCGACGCCGCACCCATCGGCGCCGACCTCCCCGACGTCCCCGACCGCGCCCTCCAAGTCCCCGTCCGCGACCGCCACTCCCCACCCCGGCCCGAGCCTCTCCGAGGATGAGCAGAAGGTCGTCGATCAGTGCGGCAAGCAGTGAGCCAGCCGTGAGAGGCCCCGTCACACGATGAGCAGTACGACAAACCCGCCGACGCACCACACGTCCACGATCGGCGCCATCGGCGCGCCGAGCCGCCGCAACACCGAGCTGGCCCTGCTGGTCTTCGCCGTGGCCATCCCGGTGTTCGCCTATGCCAACGTGGGCCTGGCCATCAGCGACAAGGTGCCCTCCGGGCTGCTGAGCTACGGACTGGGCCTCGGTCTGCTGGCCGGCGTCGCCCATCTCGTCGTACGGAAGTTCGCGCCGTACGCCGACCCGCTGCTGCTGCCGCTGGCGACGCTGCTCAACGGACTCGGACTCGTCGTGATCTGGCGCCTTGACCAGTCCAGGCTGCTCCAGAACCTGCCCCACTTCGCCCCCTCCGCGCCCAAGCAGCTGCTGAACAGCGCGCTGGGCATCGCCCTGTTCGCCGCGGTGCTGTTCTTCCTGAAGGACCACCGGGTCCTCCAGCGCTACACCTACATCTCGATGTTCGGCGCGCTGATCCTGCTGATCCTGCCGCTGGTGCCGGGCCTCGGCGCCGACATCTTCGGCGCCAAGATCTGGATCAGGGTGCCCGGCCTGGGCTCCCTCCAGCCCGGCGAGTTCGCCAAGATCGTCCTGGCGGTCTTCTTCGCCGGCTATCTGATGGTGAAGCGGGACGCCCTGGCCCTGGCCAGCCGCCGCTTCATGGGGCTCTACCTGCCGCGCGGCCGCGACCTCGGCCCGATCCTGGTCGTCTGGGCGATCTCGATCCTGATCCTGGTCTTCGAGACCGACCTCGGCACCTCGCTGCTGTTCTTCGGCATGTTCGTGATCATGCTGTACGTCGCCACCGAGCGGACCAGCTGGATCGTCTTCGGTCTGCTGATGTCCGCGGTCGGCGCCGTCGGCGTGGCCAGCTTCGAGCACCACATCCAGACGCGTGTGAACGCCTGGCTGGACCCGATGCGCGAGTACCAGCTGAGCCGTCAGATCACCCACGACGGCGTCCTCCACTCCGACCAGCTCCAGCAGTCGCTGTGGGCGTTCGGCTCCGGCGGCACCCTCGGCACCGGCTGGGGCCAGGGCCACTCGGACCTGATCAAGTTCGCCGCCAACTCCGACTTCGTCCTCGCCACCTTCGGCGAGGAGCTGGGCCTCGCCGGGATCATGGCGATCCTGCTGGTGTACGGCCTGATCGTGGAGCGCGGCCTGCGCACCGCCCTCGCCGCCCGCGACCCGTTCGGCAAGCTGCTCGCCGTCGGTCTGTCCGGCGCCTTCGCCCTCCAGGTCTTCGTCGTGGCCGGCGGTGTCATGGGGCTCATCCCGCTGACCGGTATGACCATGCCGTTCCTGGCCGCCGGTGGTTCGTCCGTGCTCGCCAACTGGGCGCTGATCGCCATCCTGATCCGGATCAGCGACACGGCGCGCCGCCCGGCGCCCGCGCCCGCCGCCAATCCCGACGCCGAGATGACCCAGGTGGTCCGCCCGTCATGAACAAGCCCCTGCGCCGGATCGCGATCTTCTGCGGCCTGCTCGTGCTGGCCCTGCTGATCCGCGACAACTACCTCCAGTACGTCCGGGCCGACCAGCTGAGCAGCGACAAGGACAACCGCCGGGTCGCCATCGAGCGCTACGCCCACCCGCGCGGCGACATCATCGTCGACGGCAAGGCGATAACCGGATCGGTCGAGGCCCAGAACGGCGACTTCAAGTACAAGCGGACCTACAAGGACGGCCCCATGTGGGCCCCGGTCACCGGCTACTCCTCGCAGGCCTTCGACGGCAGCCAGCTGGAGAAGATCAACGACGGCATCCTCAGCGGCACCGACGACCGGCTCTTCTTCCGCAACACCCTCGACATGCTCACGGGCAAGCAGAAGCAGGGCGGCAACGTCGTCACCACCCTCAACGCGGCCGCGCAGAAGGCGGCCTGGGACGGGCTGAAGTCGCGGGGCGGCAAGGGCGCCGTGGTCGCGCTGGAGCCGTCCACCGGCAAGATCCTCGCGCTGGCCTCCTACCCGTCGTACGACCCCTCGTCCTTCGCGGGCAACTCCACCACCGTGGACGCCAAGAACTGGAACGCGCTCCAGAAGAAGAACAACCCCGCCGACCCGATGCTCAACCGGGCGCTGCGCGAGACCTACCCGCCGGGCTCCACCTTCAAGGTGGTCACGGCCGCGGCCGCGCTGGAGAACGGGCTGTACACCTCGGCCGACCAGAACACGAACTCCCCGCTGCCGTGGACCATGCCGGGCACCCGGACCGAGCTGAAGAACGAGGGCAGCATCCCCTGCAAGAACGCCACCATGCGCGAGGCGCTGCGCTGGTCCTGCAACACCGTCTTCGGCAAGATCGGCGCGGACCTCGGCAACGACAAGATGCTGGCGGAGGCGAAGAAGTTCGGCTTCGACGCCGAGCAGTTCACCCCGGTCCGCTCCAACGCGTCGGTGTTCTCCAACGGCATGAACCAGTCGCAGACCGCGCTGTCCTCCATCGGCCAGTACAACACCGCCGCCACCCCGCTCCAGATGGCCATGGTCGTCTCGGCGGTCGCCAACGACGGCAAGCTGATGAAGCCGTACATGGTCGACAAGCTCCAGTCGTCCAACCTCGACACCCTGGAGCAGACCCAGCCGAAGGAGCTGAGCCAGCCGCTCTCCTCCAAGAACGCCCAGATCCTCCAGGACATGATGAAGACGGTCGTGGAGAAGGGCACCGGAACCAGGGCCCAGATCCCCGGCGTCACCGTCGGCGGCAAGACCGGCACCGCCCAGCACGGTGTGGCGAACAGCGCCAACCCGTACGCCTGGTTCATCTCCTTCGCCAAGCTCCCGGACGGCAGCAGCCCGGTCGCGGTGGCCGTGGTGATCGAGGACGAGAGTGCCAACCGTGACGACATCTCCGGCGGCGGCCTGGCCGCGCCGATCGCGAAGAACGTGATGGAGGCGGTCATCAAGTCCAAGAAGTGAGACCGTGGGCCCAGGGAGGCACGACAGTCACTCACACAAGTGAGCCCCCTCACACCTCCTTCACATCAGCGCACGTTGCGATACCGGTCCTGTATCGGGTTCCGGGCTTGGCCAGGTCATACAAAGCGAGCCGGGTACCGTAGGCCCGGACGGCAGCCTCGGACGCACACCTCTGTGACGGCCGAGACCGACGGAGAGGGCTGGTAGGTAGCTATGGAAGAGCCGCGTCGCCTCGGCGGCCGGTACGAGCTGGGCCAAGTGCTCGGCCGTGGTGGCATGGCGGAGGTCTACCTCGCGCATGACACCCGCCTCGGCCGCACCGTGGCGGTGAAGACCCTGCGCGCGGACCTCGCGCGTGACCCGTCCTTCCAGGCCCGCTTCCGCCGGGAGGCCCAGTCGGCCGCCTCGCTCAACCATCCCGCGATCGTCGCGGTCTACGACACGGGCGAGGACTACATCGACGGGGTCTCCATCCCGTACATCGTGATGGAGTACGTCGACGGCTCCACGCTCCGTGAGCTGCTGCACTCCGGCCGCAAGCTGCTGCCCGAGCGCGCGATGGAGATGACCATCGGCATCCTCCAGGGCCTGGAGTACGCGCACCGCAACGGCATCGTGCACCGCGACATCAAGCCGGCCAACGTCATGCTGACCCGCAACGGCCAGGTCAAGGTGATGGACTTCGGCATCGCCCGGGCGATGGGCGACTCCGGCATGACCATGACCCAGACGGCCGCGGTCATCGGCACGGCCCAGTACCTGTCGCCGGAGCAGGCGAAGGGCGAGCAGGTCGACGCCCGCTCCGACCTGTACTCCACCGGCTGCCTGCTGTACGAGCTGCTGACCGTCCGGCCGCCCTTCGTCGGCGACTCCCCGGTCGCGGTCGCCTACCAGCACGTCCGCGAGGAGCCCCAGCCGCCGAGCGTCTTCGATCCGGAGATCACCCCGGAGATGGACGCGATCGTGATGAAGGCGCTGGTCAAGGACCCGAACTACCGCTACCAGTCGGCCGACGAGATGCGCGCCGACATCGAGGCGTGTCTGGACGGCCAGCCGGTCGCCGCCACGGCCGCGATGGGCGCGGTCGGCTACGGCGGCTACCCCGACGAGCAGCCCACCACCGCCCTCCGCCAGGAGCAGGGCGGCGGGGCGACCACCGTGCTCCCGCCGATGGGCCCGGACGACGGCTACGGCTACGACGACCGGCCCGACCGGCGCCGCCAGCAGCCGAAGAAGTCCCACACCTCCACGATCCTGCTGGTGGTCGCGGGCATCCTGGTGCTGATCGGCGCGATCCTGATCGGCAAGTGGGTGACCAGCAGCCACAACACGGGCGACGGTCAGGTGGAGGTCCCGAACTTCGTCGGCCAGACGGTGAGCAGCGCGCGCAGCATGGCCGACAACGTCGATCTGAAGGTGACGGTCGGCTCCCGCAAGGCCTGCCAGGAGCAGCCCAAGGGCAATGTCTGCGCGCAGAACCCGGACGCCAAGACGAGCGTCGACAAGGGCACGACGATCACTCTGACGGTGTCCACCGGCGCCCCGAAGGTCCAGGTGCCCGACGTCCGCGGCCTCCAGTTCGACCAGGCGGAGAGCCAGCTCAAGGGCAAGGGCTTCCAGGTCGAGAAGAAGACCGTGGTGTCCACCCAGACCCCCGGTGTCGTCACCGCGCAGGACCCGGTGAACGTCGAGAAGGAGAAGGGCACGGTGATCACCCTCACCGTGGCCAAGGCGGAGGAGAAGGTCACCGTCCCGAACGACGTCGTCGGCAAGTCCTGTGACGACGCCAAGACCGAGCTCCAGAACCTGGGCCTGACCCCCACCTGCAACGACGTCGCGGTGACCGACCCCGCCCAGGACGGCAAGGTGCAGAGCACCAACCCGGGGGCGGGCACGCAGGTCTCCAAGAACACGCCCATCGCGGTCAACGTCGGCAAGCTCCAGAACAACCAGGTGCAGGTGCCGGGCATCCAGGGCCAGAAGCTCAAGGACGCCAAGCAGATGCTCGCGCAGGCCGGCCTCCAGCTCGGCAACGTCCAGGGCTCGAACGACGACAACGCGGTCGTCGTCTCCTCGAACCCGACGCCCGGCAGCACGGTCAACTCCGGCCAGACCGTCGATGTGATCACCATCGGCGGCGGGGGCAACGGCAACGGCAACAACGGCGGCAACAACGGCGGAGGCACCCTCTTCGGCGGTCTCAACGGCTGACGCCTCCCCGCTGCTACGAGAACGAGCCCCTGCCGGTGCATCACCGGCAGGGGCTCGTTCGTGGCGTCAGGGCACGTGGCTTCAGGGCCTGGCTTCAGGGCTCAGCGCAGCTCCGCCGGAGGCGTCCGCTTGCTGTCGACCTTGTCCACCCGGACCAGCTCGCCCCAGACCACATAGCGGTACAGGGACGTGTACACCGGGGTGCAGGTCGTCAGGGTGATGTAGTGGCCCGGCTTCTTCCGGCCGGCCTCGGTGGGGATCTGGGAGATGACCTTGACGTTGTACTTCGAGGTCTCGGGGAGGATCGCGAAGACCTTGTAGACGTACCAGTCGTCCCGCGTCTCGAAGACGATCGGGTCGCCCTTCTCCACCTTGTCGATGTTGTGGAACTTGGCGCCGTGGCCGTCGCGGTGGGCGGCCAGGGTGAAGTTGCCGTCCTTGCCGGACATGGGCAGGACCGCCTTGACCGGGTCGGTGTAGTAGCCGGCCACACCGTCGTTGAGGACGTCGGTGCCGGTGCCCTTCTCGACCAGGACCTCGCCGTTGTGCATCGACGGCACGTGCAGGAAGCCGATGCCGTCCTTGGTGTCCAGCGCACCGGGGGTGTCGTCCGTGGACCGGGCCCAGTGCTGGCGGACCCGGTCGGCCCGCTGGTCCGCCTTGCGGTCCGCTATCACGTTCGTCCACCACAGGGAGTAGACGACGAAGAGGGCGAGCACCAGGCCCGCCGTGATGAGGAGTTCGCCGAGGACGCTGACCGCGGTCGCGATCCTGCCGAGGCGCCGGGGGCGCTCCCCGGCGGGCGGGGCGGGGTCGGACGCGTCCGTGTGTTCTTCGGTCTCGTCGGCGGTCGCTGCCACAGTTCCTCTGCCCTTACTCGCTGAGCCCTACTCGATGAGCGCGTCCGGCTTGCCCTTGCTGCGCGGGCGTTCCTCGACCATCTTGCCCCAGACGATCAGCCGGTACGTGCTGGTGAACTCCGGGGTGCAGGTGGTCAGGGTGATGTACCGGCCCGGCTTGGTGAACCCGGAGCCCTTGGGTACGGGGTCCAGCACACTGGTGTTGGCGGGCGAGGTGACCGGCAGCGTCGAGGTCACCTTGTACACGAAGTACGTGTCCTGCGTCTCGACCACCACCGCGTCGCCCGGCACGAGCCGGTTGATGTAACGGAACGGTTCGCCGTGGGTGTTGCGGTGCGCCGCGAGGCCGAAGTTGCCGGTCTTCGCGTCGGGCATCGCCGTCTTCAGCGGGGGCTCGCCGTAGTGCCCGACCATGCCCTTGTCGAGCACCTTCTCCTTGCTGACGCCCTCCGCGATCGGCGCGACCACGTCCAGCTTGGGGATGTGCAGGATGGCGAAGCCCTGACCGGGTTCGAAGACGCCCGGGTTGCGCCGGCCGTTCGCCCAGTCGTCCTGGAGCTGGTGCGTCTCGTTGCCGGCCTGCGCGTGCGCGCGGATGTTGGTCCACCACAGCTGGTAGGTGACGAACAGCAGCATCAGGACGCCGGTGGTGATGAACACCTCGCCGATCACCCGGCTCGCGATGACCGCCGGCCCGGGCTTGGCCAGCCGCGCCTGCCGGCGGGCCTCCACCCGGGACAGCGGCCGCCGCGCCGACTGGGCGGGGGACGCGGGGGAGTTCTCCGGACCGCTGTGGCGCCCGCCGCGCCGCTTGGCGGCCTTTCTGCGGGCCGCACGGCCACCGGCGGGGGTTCCAGGCGCCGGAGGGGCTGTTGGGGCCGCAGGGTCCCGTAGCGGGAGCCGCAGCGCCATCGTCTGCTCGTCCCCGCCGGCCGCCGGGCGGATGCGGGACAACACCACCGTCGACTCACTGGTGACCGGCGGCAGCACGGCCGGCGGCTCTCCGAAAACGGGCGGCAGGACCATCGTCTGCTCCCCGGAAACGGGCGGCAGGACGGCCGTCTGGTCCCCGGAGACCGGCGGCAGGACGGCCGTATGATCCCCGACCGGCGGCAGGACGGCCGTATGATCCCCGACCGGCGGCAGGACGGCCGTATGATCCCCGACCGGCGGCAACACGACCGTCGGCTCCCCGGACGCGGGGGGCGGCGGTGCGGTCCGGGGGTCGGCGTAAGGCGCACCGCCGTAGGGCTCGTACGGTCTCTCCCCGCCGTACAAGTCCTCGCGCTCGGGGCGCAGCGAGGTCACGCCGTGGCCCTGCCCACCACCGGGGCCAGCCCCGCCGACCTCGCCACGGCACCCTGGTCGCCGCACTCCACCAGCCAGTTGGCCAGCATCCGGTGCCCGTGCTCGGTCAGGACCGACTCGGGGTGGAACTGCACGCCCTCGACCGGGAGTTCACGGTGGCGCAGGCCCATGATGATGCCGTCGTGGGTGCGGGCCGTGACCTCCAGCTCGGCGGGGACGGTGGCCGGTTCGGCGGCCAGGGAGTGGTAGCGGGTGGCCGTGAAGGGGGAGGGCAGGCCGGCGAAGACGCCCTTGCCCTCGTGCTCCACCGGCGAGGTCTTGCCGTGCAGCAGTTCCGGCGCCCGGTCGACCACACCGCCGTACGCGACCTGCATCGACTGCATGCCCAGGCAGACCCCGAAGACCGGGACGCCGGTGGCCGCGCAGTGCCGGACCATGTCCACGCAGACCCCGGCCTCCTCGGGCGTGCCCGGGCCCGGCGAGAGCAGGACGCCGTCGAAGCCGTCCTGGGCGTGCGAGGTCGACACCTCGTCGTTGCGCAGCACCTCGCACTCGGCACCCAGCTGGTACAGGTACTGGACGAGGTTGAAGACGAAGCTGTCGTAGTTGTCGACGACGAGAATCCGCGCAGTCACTGGTTGTCCACCGTCACATCGTTGAAGGGCAGCAGCGGTTCCGCCCACGGGAAGACGTACTGGAAGAGGACGTAGACCACGGCCAGAATCAGTACGAGCGAGATGAGTGCCTTCATCCACGCGTTCCCCGGCAGATGCCGCCAGATCCAGCCGTACATGCCGTCCCTTCCGTTTCGCCACGGCACCGGAAACCCACGCCGTACCGCACCAGACTAACGGCGCAGGGCCTTCGGTGGCCCGGACTCCACAGGCTGTGTGGAGTCCAGGTGCGCCCACACGATCAGCCGGTGGCTGTGCCCCCATTCCGGATCGCAGGTGGTCAGGGTGAGATACCGGCCCGGGCGCCGGTAACCGGACGCGCCGGGCACCGGGTCGATCACCGCGACATCCGTGGGAACCGTCCGGTAGGGCCCTGTGTCGATCCGGTACGTGAACCAGGTCGTCCCGTCCGTGAGGACGACGGCGTCTCCCGGGCGCAGCCGGGGGAAGTCCTTGAACGGGTCGCCGTAGGTGCGCCGGTGCCCGGCGACCGCGAAGTTGCCCGTCCGCCCGAGCCGGGCCGTCCCCCGGTAGTGGGCGAGGCCCTTCGCCAGGACGTCCCGGCCGGTGCCCTCCAGCACCGGCTTGTTCCACGTGAAACCGAACCGCGGGATGTACATGATCGCGAAGGCCTCACCGTAGTGGTACGGCGCGGGGCGCGAGGGAGCGGAGGCGGCCGGCGCGGTCCCCCGCGACCACTGCCGGTGCAGCTGGTCGATCTGGTCGCTCATCGCGCCGTCGGCCCGCACTCCGGTCCAGAACAGCACGTACACGACGAAGAGCACGATCAGGGTGCCGGCGGTGATGCACAGTTCGCTGAGCGTCCTCACGATCACGCGCACCGGCGGCTCCTGACGGGGGGCCTGGCTACTCCACTGGCTTCGCGTAGTGCAGGTCCACTGTGCCGGAGTAGCCGGGCAGAGTCACCGTCCCGTCCTCGGTGACTTTCCAGCCGAGGCCGTAGACGTTGACGTACACCATGTAGGTCTGGATCGCCTTGCTCGCCGCGAGCGCCTTCTGGAGCCGCCCCGGGTCCCCGATCGCCGTGATCTTGTACGGCGGTGAGTAGACCCGGCCCTGGAGGATCAGCGTGTTGCCCACGCAGCGCACCGCGCTGGTGGAGATCAGCCGCTGGTCCATGACCCGGATGCCCCGGGCGCCGCCCTGCCAGAGCGCGTTCACCACGGCCTGGAGGTCCTGCTGGTGGATGACCAGGTAGTCGGGCTGCGGCTCGGGATAGCCGGGGAGCTTGGCGGTGGCGTTGGGCGGGGCGTCGTTGAGGGTGACGGTGAGCCCGTCGCCGGTGAGCGGCTGGGTGCCGGCGCTGCGCTCCAGCCCGGTCAGCCGCCGGTCCTGGGCCTTGCTGCTGCCGTCGTCGCTCTCGGCCAGCGACTCCACGCCATGGCGCAGGGCCGCGTTGGAGTCGTCCAGCTCCTTGTTCTTGCGGCTGCGCTCCTGGATCAGGTCGGACAGCTTCAGCAGCGAGCCGTCCTGCCGGATGTCGGTGCCCTTGGCGGTGTCGAAGCTGGTGAAGAAGATGAGCCCCGCGAGGGCGAAGACCGCGGCCGTCAGGATGCGCACCGGCCGGACGCGCAGCCCACGGCCGGGGCGGGAACCCATTGATCCCGTCCCGGGGGAGTCGGCAGAATTGCTCAACGTACCCTTATCTCCTTCGGCGCCACGGAAGCACTACGCTAACGGACGCGCCCGACCCAGTTACCTGCGCGGCCACGCAGCGCATCGACAGGAGAGACCCTCGTGCCGAAGTCACGTATCCGCAAGAAGGCCGACTACACGCCGCCGCCGGCGAAGCAGGCACAGGCGATCAAGCTGAACAGTCGCGCCTGGGTCGCCCCCGTCATGCTGGCCATGTTCCTGATCGGCCTGGCCTGGATCGTGGTCTTCTACGTGACCGACGGCTCGCTGCCCATCGACGCACTCGACAACTGGAACATCGTGGTCGGCTTCGGCTTCATCGCGGCCGGGTTCGGTGTCTCCACGCAGTGGAAGTAGCGGTCGAGTGACCGTTTGAGTTATCCACAGGCCTGAGCTTCTGTCCACATGTTCCTGGGGAAAGAAACTACGATCTGTGGATAACTCCTCGGGGGTTGACGCTGGTACGACTGCACAGCCGGCCCTCGCACATCTCTTCGCCCTCTGTCTGACCTGCGAGAACTCATTCGAGCGGCAGGGAGCGCAGGCGTGCCCGCACACTGTGCACAAGATCCGCCACCCGCTGTGGACAACGGTTCGCCCCGGCCGGGCCGATCAGGTCAGCTGAGCCGTTCTCACCAGGGTCAGGACGACCACCACGGCCAGGACCAGCGCACATGTGCCGTACTGGACCAGCGTCCGCTTCTGGCGCGGGGCGTGGATCATGGCGTAGCCGGTGATGACACCGGCGACCAGACCGCCGATATGGGCCTGCCAGGCGATGTTCATACCGGGGCTGAAGGTGATGACCAGGTTGATCACCAGCAGAGCGACGAGCGGGCGCAGGTCGTAGTTGAGCCGGCGCATGAGGACGCCCGTCGCGCCGAACAGTCCGAAGATCGCTCCGGAGGCGCCGAGCGACGGCTGGTTGGGCGCGGCCAGCAGAAAGGTCAGCGCGCTGCCGGCGAGACCGGAGACGAAGTACAGGGTGAGATAGCGGGCGCGGCCGAGGGCCGCCTCCAGGGGGCCGCCGATCCACCACAGGCTGAGCATGTTGAACGCGATGTGGGCATAGCCGCCGTGCAGGAACATCGCGGTCAGCAGGCGGTAGTACTGGCCCGCGGCAACGCCCTGCACCCCGGTCAGATCGGGGGCGTAGGCCTGGCCGATCAGCTCGAACCGGTGGGTGAAGCCGTCGCCGACGGCCATCTGGACCAGGAAGACCGCGAGGTTGATCCCGATGAGGATCTTGGTGAGCAGGCGCGGGTCGGCGGTCAGCGTGCCGCCGGCGACGGTGCGCGGGCGGGCGGCGGCCGCCGCCCGGCCGGCCTCGGAGTCTCCGCGCACACAATCGGGGCACTGGAAACCGACCGAGGCGCTGACCATGCACTCGGGGCAGATGGGCCGCTCACAGCGGGTGCAGTGCACGCCGGTCTCGCGGTCCGGGTGCCGGTAGCACCCGGGCACGCGAGGGGCCTGCTGCGCGCTGCCTGCGGGCTGGTCCATCGGTTCCCCTCGCATGTCGTGATGCATGTCCTGCTCATCCTGACGGACGAGCGGGGCGTTTTGTTCCCGTGCGGCCCGGCCTCGGCGCTTCTCGATGACGGCCGGGAGCGGCCTCAGCGCTTCTCGATGACGACCGACTCGATGACGACGTCCTCGAGCGGGCGGTCGGTGCGGGGGTTGGTGGGGACGGCCGCAATGGCGTCGACGACCCTGCGGCTGGCGTCGGCGACGACCTCGCCGAAGATGGTGTGCTTGCGGCTCAGCCAGGCGGTCGGGGACACCGTGATGAAGAACTGCGAGCCGTTGGTGCCCGGGCCGGCGTTGGCCATGGCCAGCAGGTACGGCTTGTTGAAGGCCAGGTCCGGGTGGAACTCGTCCTTGAACGTGTAGCCGGGACCGCCCATGCCGGTGCCCAGCGGGTCACCGCCCTGGATCATGAAGCCGCTGATGACCCGGTGGAAGATCGTGCCGTCGTAGAGCCGGTTCTTGCCCTTCACACCGGTCTCGGGGTGCGTCCACTCCCGCTCGCCCTGCGCCAGCTCGACAAAGTTCCTGACCGTGGCCGGCGCATGGTTCGGGAGAAGCAGGATCTCGATGTCGCCGCGGTTGGTCTTCAGGGTGGCGTACAGCTGCTCGGCCACGGTCTGCCTTCCGTTGTCCTCCTGTGGTGCCCCCGATCCTCGCACGGCCCGGAACGCTCGCCGCGCGTCGGTCATCAGGTGCATGAGATCCGCCGACACGGCCGGTGAGGCGGCGCGCGGCGGCGATTCGTGGCAGGGTCGACGGAAGGTGCGGTTGCCCGGAATTCACCTGTGATGGAGGCGAACGAAGCGATCGGCACCCATATGCCCGCCCGCGCATGCCGCACAGGCTGTCGGCAGGCATGATCCGTAAAAGGGTGGAAAGTCGAAATACCGTACGCCACCGAGGAGGAGGAACCCGTGACCCGCATCGACAGCGTGCGCGCCGCGACCGGCTCGGCGAAGGACAGCGTGCTGCACGCCGCGGAAGTGGTGGCGCCCTACGCCGACACGGCCAAGGAGCGTGCCGCGTACTACGCGCAGGAGGCACGCGTACGGCTGGCGCCCGTGGTGTCGCAGGCCGCCGAACAGGCCCGCGTGCAGTACGACGCCCGGCTCGCCCCGCGTCTGGAGCAGGCTCGTACCCATGTGCCGACCAAGGTGGACCTGGCCGCGCACGAAGCCGCCGTACGCACCCGCAAGGCGGCCCAGCAGGCCGCCGAGTACTCCCGTCCGAAGATCGAACAGGCCATGGCCGCGGCCGCGCCCGTGTACGACGAGGCCGCGCTGCGCGGTGCCGCCGCGCTGGCCGCGCTGCGCGGCAATGTCTCGGCCGAGGAGATCCAGAAGCTGGCCGAGCGCAATGTCCGCCGGTCCCGGCGCGGCCGGGCGCTGAAGGGGCTGGCGGTGCTCAGCGTGCTGGCGGCCGGCGCCTTCGCGGCCTGGAAGTGGTGGGACAAGCAGGCCAACCCCGACTGGCTGGTCGAGCCGCCGGCCGCGACGGAGGTCCCGGAGACCGGCCGGCTGGGTTCGGTGGACGGCACCGGGCCCTCGGTGCTGGACCCGGAGGTACAGGCCAAGCAGGCGGAGGAGGAGGGGGACGGGGACGACCGGGGGTGAGCCGGCCGGCACCGCGAGAGGGCTCGGCGAGAGGGCTCAGTGAGAGGGCTCAGTGCTCGCAGAGGGAGAACTCCCGCTCGTAGAGCTGCTCGTTGTGTTCGTTCACGAAGAACTTGCGTTCCTGCATGAGCTCTTCGCGGTATCCCCTGGCCTCTTCCAGTGTCATGGTCGAGGTGTCGGACCACGGCTGCTGCGGTGGCACATCGGAGGTCGAGACGATCTTCTGCTCCGGGTCGACCAGGAAGAACGCGAGGATCTTGCGGTGCCCGGGGCGGCCGGGGTCGGCGAGGCGGAACGAGCCGACCCGGTGTTGCAGGACGTTCGGGAACGCCAGGCAGCGGCCCGCCGGGGTCGCTGCCGATCCCAGCACCTGGTTCAGCGCGTCCTCGTCCTCCAGGCCGTAGACCTCGCGCACGCCGTTGTCGTCGTTCTGCTCGTAGTGCGGGTCGTCGAGCGCGGTCCGGAAGCTCAGCCGGCTCTCGGTGATGTTCTCGCTGTCCCAGTAGTAGAGCGCGGTCGAGACGATCCGCTCGTTCAGCATCCCCTCGACGTGCCAGGAGCCGCCGGGGTACTCGGGCTTGTCCGGGGTGAGATGGATGGTGGCGAGCTTGACGATGACCTGGAGACCGCGGCCGCGCAGATCGACCCGGGCGGAGGCGTCGGGCGGCTCCGGCGGGGTGAAGGCCGGGGCGTCCGGGACGACCGGGCGGCGGTTCTCCCACCACTCCTCGTGGACCGTCTCCCAGGCACGGATGGCTTCGCCGTAGGCCTTCTTGTCACTGTAGGAGGATTTGTCCGGATACTCGGGCTCAGAGTCGTACCAGCCGTAGGGATCGACCTCGATCCGCAGCGGCCGCGGATGACGCAGATCGGTGAGCACGTTCTCCAGCAGCGGGCGCATGCGCGCGAACACGTCCGGCAGGACGGCGGCCAGGTCCCGGTGGTTCTCCGGGTGGACGTTGTTGACGTACGACCGGAAGGTGACGTCACCGTCGTCACTGACGTCGACGTCCGTGGGCAGCCACTGGAACCGCTCCGAGAACTCGTACCGCGCATGCCGGTCCGTCGGGTTCCGCCAGGCCCGCTCGGGCTCGCCGCTCACCCCTCTGACCAGGCAGAACAGCGAGGGATGCACCAGGTCCAGCACCTGGCCGCCGGAGCCGGGGTGCCAGTCCCGTTCCGCTTCGGGAACCTCTTCCAGAACCCGGACCGCCTCGCGCAGCCGGGCCCTGAGCCCCTCGTCGACCAGCGTGTCCGACTGCCACACCCCGTCGACGGCGGACACCTCGACGCCGGTCCGCCCGTCCCGCAGCGCCGCGTAGTGCCCGAGCTCGTCGAGCACATAGCGGACCTGCGCCTCGGTGAGGCCCTGGGCGAGCGCTTCCCGGGTCCACCGGGCAACGATGCCGGCGTCGTGCATCTTGTCGAACCACCCCGGCTTGGCCCGGATGTGGGCGCTGCACTCCATCATCTCGAGCTCCCGCAGCGTCCGGGGTGTCGCGTACGGCAGGGAACGGGAAGCGTGAAAGGGGAGCGGGAAGGCAGGCAGGCCGGTCAATTCTCTTGTTCCTCCGGGGCGATGTGCGGTGACCGGAAGGCTACGGGAGGGCACTGACACCGCGGCCGGGGCGGGGCACGGCCGGGACAAGAACACCCCCCTGCTAGCGTTTCCGCAGGTCAGGGGGGTGTAAGGAGTGGAGCCTAGGGGAGTCGAACCCCTGACATCCGCCATGCAAAGACGGCGCTCTACCAACTGAGCTAAGGCCCCGGGAAGGAGCGGCCGACCGGAGGAAGCGGGTTCCGGTGGCGCCGCAGACCAGAGTACCGGGTGACCCCGGGTATCCCGCAAAAAGATTGGGGGTCCCCGCCGATGACCACTCTCCGTAAGATGCTCGACGTGGTTCGCGTGAGCGAACCGCGGTTTTTTTAGGGGAAGCGATGGGGAGACGCAATGGACGCCGCACAGCAGGAAGCCACCGCCAGAGCGCGGGAGCTCCAGCGGAACTGGTACGGGGAGCCGTTGGGGGCGCTCTTCCGTAAGCTCATCGACGATCTCGGGCTCAACCAGGCCCGTCTCGCGGCGGTCCTCGGCCTGTCCGCTCCGATGCTGTCGCAGCTGATGAGCGGCCAGCGGGCGAAGATCGGCAATCCTGCGGTGGTCCAGCGGGTGCAGCTGCTCCAGGAGCTGGCGGCCCAGGTCGCGGACGGCAGCGTCAGCGCCGCCGAGGCGACCGAGCGGATGGACGAGATCAAGAAGTCACAGGGGGGCTCCGTGCTCAGCAACACCACGCAGACCACGAGCAGCTCGGGGGCGCCCACGGTCAAGCGGGTGGTCCGGGAGATCCAGTCGCTGCTGCGCTCGGTCGCGGCCGCCGGCGACATCATCGAGGCCGCCGACAGCCTCGCCCCCGCCCACCCCGAACTCGCCGAGTTCCTGCGGGTGTACGGCGCCGGGCGCACCTCGGACGCGGTCGCGCACTACCAGTCCCACCAGAACTGACCGGAGGCGGACGCGCGGGGCTCGGGGGGAAGAGCACCGGGGCGCGACGCCACGGGCGTACCGCCCGTCACGGGGGCGTTCGTATCGCTCATCACCGGGGAAGCAAGGGGTAACCGCACGGGGTACCGGGGTGAGCCGAGGGGGAGGAGCGTCGGGCTGTCATGGGTGAGGTCTTCGCCGGCCGGTACGAGCTGGCCGACCCGATCGGACGCGGCGGTGTGGGGGCCGTATGGCGCGCCTGGGACCACCGCCGACGCCGTTATGTGGCCGCCAAGGTGCTCCAGCAGCGCGATGCCCACTCCCTGCTGCGCTTCGTCCGCGAGCAGGCGCTGCGGATCGACCACCCCCATGTCCTCGCCCCGGCCAGCTGGGCCGCCGACGACGACCAGGTGCTGTTCACCATGGACCTGGTCGGCGGCGGTTCGCTGGTCCACCTGGTCGGCGACTACGGCCCGCTGCCCCCGGCCTATGTGTGCACCCTGCTCGACCAGCTGCTGTCCGGCCTCGCCGCCGTCCACGCCGAGGGCGTCGTCCACCGTGACATCAAGCCCGCCAACCTGCTGCTCGAAGCCACCGGCACCGGCCGGCCGCGGCTGCGGCTGTCCGACTTCGGCATCGCCATGCGGCTCGGCGAACCCCGTCTGACGGAGACCAACCTCGTCGTGGGAACGCCGGGCTATCTCGCCCCCGAGCAGATGCTGGGCGCCGACCCCGACTACCCGGCGGACCTGTTCGCCGTGGGCCTGGTCGCCCTGTATCTGCTTGAGGGCGCCAAGCCGGACGCCAAGGCGCTGGTCGAGTACTTCGTGGAACAGGGCACGCCCGGCCCGCCCAAGGGCGTCCCCGAACCGCTCTGGCAGGTCGTCGCCGGCCTGCTCCAGCCCGACCCGGCGGCCCGGTTCCGCACCGCCACCGGCGCGCGCAAGGCCCTCGCCGCCGCCGCGGAACTCCTGCCGGAGCCCGGCCCGGACGACGAGCTGATCGAGGTCTTCGACCAACTCGGCCCGCTGCCGCCCGGTTTCGGACCCGACGGCCCGCTCAAACCGGCCCGTGGGGTGCGTTCGTTCAGGGACCGTGCCGATGACGCGGGCGGCAGTCCGGGTGACAGTACGGGGACCGGCGGGGCCGGGTCTGCGGTTTCCGAGCGGGTCTCCGACGTGCCGACCCCTTCCGACACCGGCAGTTTCCGGCTGCCGCCGCCCCCGGAGGAGCGGGCCGCCTCCTTCGGGCCGTACACCCCGCCGTCCGTCCCCCAATCCCCCTACGGGCACCAGGCGTTCGATCCGGCGCAGCACCCGGCCTGGCCCCCCGCGAGTCCTCCCACGGCGACTCCCTCCTCCCCGACTCCCCCCACCGCCGCGTACACCGCCCGGGACCCGCGGACCCCGCCTCCCTTCGCCCCGCCGATGCCGATGCCGACGGCGGCGCCGGTGCGGGCGGTGGCTCCGGTGCGCGGCCGGCGAGCGCGCCGTACCCGCCGGGCCGGGCCTCCGGCCAGGGCCGCGATCCCGATCCTGCTGCTGGCGCTGGCCTGTTACGCGGTCGGCTTCTGGGCGTTGACCCGGGTCTGAGCCCGCCGGGCGGCCAGCGTCCAGACCGCGAGCACCAGCAGCAGCGCGGTCCCGAGCCCGATCCCGGTGGCCGCGACCAGCTTCATCCGGGTGCCGCCCCCGCCGGCCCCGGTCAGCACCGCCTCCCGGTCCCGGGCCGTGACCGTGAAGACGCCGGCCGGCTCCGGCCGCCCGGCGTACTCCGGCCCGGCCTGCGCCGCCCCGGACAGCCGGACCCGCAGCGTCACGGCGAACGGCCCCTGCCCGAAGGTGGCCGCCACCCGCTCGCTGAGGTGCAGCACCAGGTAGTAGTCCCCGGCGAAGCGGACGGAGGTCACCGCGGCGGGGACGGCGTACCGGTTGGCGTACGCCACCGGCGGGAGCGGGGCGAGGGCGGCCGACTTCGGGGTGCCGGTGTAGCCGAGGGAGGTGTCGTCGACGAGACCGCGCACCGGGTTGTGCAGGGAGAGGGTCAGGGCGCCGCCGACATAGCCGTGGCCGGGGGAGCCGGCCAGCTCGGCGGAGGCGTACAGCTGCCGCCCCCAGTCCAGCGGCACCCTGTAGAACTGGGTCGCGCCGGGCACCAGGGCGGTACGCCAGACGCCCGGGCCGAGGGAGCGGGCCCAGGCGAAGCCGGCGCCGCCGGAGCGGTCGCGGGGCTCACCGCCGAGCGGTTCGGGTGTGGCGGAGTCCCATGTCTGCGGCGCGCCGGTGGGTCCGGGGTGGGCCAGGCGCGGTTCCGTGACGGGCGCGATCTCCAGATCCCAGGGCCGCGCCGCCGCTCCCTCCCCGCCAAAGGTGCCGAGGCGTTCGACCACCACGTAGTACGTCCCGGCGCCCTGGCACACCGTCCTGTCCGCCTCCCGCCGCCCCAGTGCAGTGACCGGCCGCGGGCTGATCGCGGCGCCGAAGCGGGCGGCGGAGTAGGAGCACGGCGTGCCGCGCGCGTCCTGCACGGACACCCGGATGCCGTCGGTGGCGGAGACGGTGGCGTCCGCCGGGGGTACGGCGGTGACCGGGACGTAGGCCGTGTCGGCGGCGGTGAGATCCAGGCGGTAGGAGAGGGTGCCGTGCGCCGGGAGGTGGCTGCGGTAGGTGCGGCCGGGGGCGAGGTGCCCGGCGTCCGCCCGTCCGACCCCGCCCTCGATGCTCCGGGCGCCGGGGGCGAAGGCGTACGACCCCGGTCCGGAGGGCGCGGCGACGGCGGGCCCGGCCGGCACCCCGACGAGGAGCCCGGTCAGCACGGTCAGAACAGCCAGAACAGCCGGAAGGGCCGGAACGGCGCGAGTGGTCGACCGCCGGCCGCCCCGCCTCGGCCCCGCTGTACGCCCCCGCACGCGCCACCCCCTGTCGCTCACCGCCCGGCCGCCGCGGTCACCGGCCCATCCTGCCCCGTGGGTCACTGCGCCATCCGGGCAACGCACACGTCCGTCCGAAACACCCCGCCAACACGCTGCCCCGCACGCCGCCCCCGATCACCGCTGTACCCCACCCCCCGCGACCTCGCAACGCGAACCGTGAGCCGGGAGGCGGGAGCCGGGAGCCGGGAACAGCACAGGACCCCGGCCGCGACGGCGGCCGGGGTCCTGGTCAGATTCTGGTGTCGGTACTCACGAACCCGTGGGCACGGAGTCAGTCGCCTCCGTCCACAGGTCCTGCTCGGCGCGATCCGCCTGGATCTGGCGGTACACGAGGAGACCGCCGATGGCGGCCAGTGCGACCAGGAGCAGCTTCTTCACCGCGCGACCTCGTCTTTCGTTGACGTAGGGGACCTCTGGCGCCCGACTATACACACCGACCGATATCGATCGGTGACCTGCGTCGGGCCCCAACTCCCGCCCGCGGGAGCCCAGTAGGCACGCCCCGCACCGTTCCGATCGGAGGGTGATCACACCCCTACGGACGGTCACTTTTGCTCCCCCTTCGCTCACTCTCGCCAGCTTTCAGGGGTTTTGTGGGCCTCTTAGGGCCATCCGAGTGGTGTTCATCTGAACATCGCCGCGCCACGGGCGTCGGTCCACCACTTCGCGATCCGCATACACATCATGAGGAAAGTACGCAAATCGCCCAACCCGAAAGTGAGGGGCCATGACCCAGAACAAGGTCATGAAGCTGTGGACCGCCATCGTCACCACCTTCCTCGCGCTGTGCACGGCGCTCGGACTCGCCTCCGCCACGACCGCCACGGCCGCGGCGGCCACACCCCGGACCGAGAACACCGGCACCGGAGCGAGCACCGCGACGAACACCGCGACCAGGACCGTCCCGACGATCCCGGCACCACGCCACTGGGCCTGGTCCCACGGCAAGGCCCTGCCCCCCACGATGAAGCAGCGGATCCGGGCCGAGGCCCATGGCAAGACCCCCCGCTGCCGGCGCCGGGGACTGCCCGGCACGCAGGAGAACGCCCAGGACGACCCCCAGGAGCCCGCCCATACCTCCGCGACCGGGACCGGACACCCGACGGACGACCAGCGGTCGGCGCCCCTGGCCTGCTGACCCCCGGCTCACCCGCAGTACCGCAACGTCTCGACCCAGGCGACTTGCGTACGCACCAGTCGACACGGAAAGACCCCCGGCCGGGCTCGGCCGGGGGTCTCGCGCTGTACCGGGCACCCCGAACCGGACGCCATGCCCGGACGCCATGCCCGGACGCCACGCCCGGACGCCACGCCCGGACGCCACGCCCGAACGCCACGCCCGAACGCCATGCCCCCGAGGAACCCTCGGCTCACTCCGTCAGCACGATCGCCTGCGAGGGGCACCGCTCGGCCGCCTCCCGCACCTCCGGCGCGCCGCCCGACTCCTCCCGTCCGGGCCGTACGACGCCGTACCCGTCCTCGAACGCGAACACGGCCGGCACCCGGTGCGCACACTCGGCGGAGCCGTAGCACAGCGAGCGGTCGACGGAGACCTTCATGCATCCTCCAGCCCTCAGCGGTGACTTCGTGACTTCCTGACTGTCTGACTTCCAGGACGTCACTGCCCGGCGGAGGACACACCGAACCGAGCGGCCCCGCGCGGTCCCTCCCGCCCTCCGGCTACCGCTCCCCGCCCGCGGCCGACAGCCAGTGGGCCACCCGGCGGACCGTGGGCTCGTCGAGCCGGTCGGCCAGCGCCCGGACCGCCGCCTCGTCCTCGGGCCCCAGCTCGTACAGGCCCGCCTTGGCCAGCCCGGCGACGAGCACCTGGTGCCGACGGCCCGCCATGCGCTCCGCGAACCGGGCGGGTGCCGGGGCGGATGCCGGGGCGGGCGGCCCGGACCGGTGGGCGGCGGCGGCCTGGGCGTCGTAGCGGTGCCAGGCGCCCTCGCGCGGCCCCCACAGCGCGACCGTCACCTGCTCCCCCCGTGAGCGCAGGGTCCGGGTCATGTCCCCCACGGCGTACAGCACGGGCGCCCGGTACGGCGACTGCGCGCCCACGCTCCAGGAACCATCGCCGGATCCCCGGGCGGGCCGGTGGAACAGCGCGACCCAGCGCGGCTCGCCGGACGGTCGCGGGCAGGCAGGACTGCTCTCCATCCCTCACTCACCCCTTCTCTCCCCGGCCCACAGGCCCTGGGGGACGGCCGGAGGGCGACCGTAGCTGACATACCGTCAGATAGCCATGGCGTCCTTCTGGTCTCTTCACGGCCGGCGTGACACCCTGCCCGCGCCCACGCCCGCCCCGGAACGGACCGAGAGGGAGGCCGAGGATGAGCGCAGAGACAACCGAAGAGAGCGCGGGGGCCGCGAGCGAGGCCGCCGTGTGCGCGGCCCACCGGGCCCGTGCGCACAGCGCCTACGCCCGTGCCGTCGCCGCGTGCCGGTACGCCGGAGTCGGCCGGGAGGCCGCCGAGACCGTGCCCAGGGACCTGGCCGCCAGGGCCGCGAGCGCGCTGCGGCTGACGGAACGGTCGCTCGCCGCGCTGGCGTCGGCCGCGCCGGACCCCGCGGCCGACGCCCGCTGCGCCCGCAACGCCGCCGCCGGTGCGGCCCTGGCCGCCCAACTGGCCGCGTCGGGGCACGAACCCGATTGGGTCGGAGCATCCGGGGCATCCGGTCCAGGCGGGGCATCCGGGGCGGCGGCCCTGCGGGCGGCGCTGGCCGCCTCCCTGGCGGCCGCGGCCGCGGCGGGCGGCAGTGCGCCGGGCCGGGATCCGTCGCTGAACGCCGCCGCCGAGCGGGCCGAGCACGACGCCCGCACCGCGGCACGCGCGGCGGGCTGGCCGGAGCCTCGCCCGTAGCCGAACCCTGAGACAGAGATGGGGGCCAGGATGGGGAGCCGACCCGTGGTTTCTCCCGCCCGTCCGGTACCGGTCCCTCCCCTCGTGGGGACCGGTACCGAACGGTGCAGGAGCGTCGGCCCGTACCTGGTCGGCGAAACGGCACGGGTCGAAGCAAAGGGGGCGAAACATCTCCGGGCGACCCGCATGGGCTCACCCCATGGAGCGGTCGTCGCTCCCTGCGTTCGGCATCGACAGAAGTTGACCGAGAACATTCGGCGCCATGGGCTGCCTCTTTCGAGCACTGAGCCGGTGGCCTGTTCGGACGGTCCGTGACCGTCCCGCTACCGGGGTTGCGATCCTGCCATCTGTTCCGGCCCGCGAGGAGATTCCGGTGTCCGGTCCAGGCCTTATCCGCAGGTCAGGCGTATAAGGTGAGTTTTCCGGTCCGGACGTCCAGATGCGGGGGGAAGTAAGGGGTGGGACCTTGGGTTCCGACTCAGGGGCACGCACAGCTTTCGCCGAGCGCCTCGCGCTGCTGTACAAGGAGGCCGGAAACCCTCCCCTCAAGAGCGTCGCGGAGTCGGTCGTACGGCTCCAGCGTGTCGACGAGCGCGGCCGGCCCGTACGGGTGTCGGCCCAGCGGATCAGTGACTGGCGCCGTGCCAAGAACGTGCCGGCCCAGTTCGCCGCCCTGGCGGCCGTCCTCCAGATCCTGATCCCGGAGGCCCGGCGCGCCCGGCCCGCCCCGGTCTCCAGCGGGCTGTACGACATCGGCCACTGGCAGCGGCTGTGGGAACGCGCCCTGGCCGACCCGGTCGGCGACCGTCCGGTGCCCGCCGGATCGGCCGAGGAGCAGAACCAGCCGCCCCCGGCCCAGGCGCCGCCCCTCAGCGGAGGCGTGTGCCCGTACCGCGGGCTGGCCCCGTACCGGCAGGAGGACGCCCGCTGGTTCTTCGGCCGCGAACGCAGCACCAACGCGCTCGTCGAGCAGCTCCGCGCCGCCGCGCGCACCGGCGGGCTGGTGATGCTGGTCGGCGCCTCGGGCGCCGGCAAGTCCTCCCTGCTGAACGCCGGCCTGGTCCCCGTGGTCCGGAACGGCTCCCTGAACGGCATCACCGGCACCGCCCGCACCGATCCGCCGCTCCCGGCGGGCACCGCACCATCCGGGACCTCCGCGGACGGCGGAACGGCCGCCGAAGCCCCCGGCGCCGCCCCGGGCGGCACCACCACAACAGCACCCCCCGCCCCGCACGGCCTGGTCGTCCAGCTGGTCCCCGGCGCCGACCCGCTCGCCGAGCTGGTGCGCCGTATCCCCGACCTCGGCCCGGTCGCCGCGAAGGCGCGCGAGGCGGAGCGGGAGGCCTCCCGGAACCCGGCCGTGCCGGGCTGCGACGCCCCGGAGATCGCCGCCGCCGTACGCGAGGCCGTCACCGCATGGACGGACCGGGAAACCGCGTCCGCCTGCCGGCCGGTCGTGGTGGTGGACCAGTTCGAGGAGGCCTTCACCCTCTGCCCGGACGAGGCGGACCGCCGTACCTTCATCCAGCTTCTGCACGCCGCCTGCACCCCGCCCGCCGACGCCTCGGCGGACGCCCCCGTCCTGGTCGTCCTCGGCATCCGCGCCGACTTCTACGAACAGTGCCTCGGCTATCCGGAGCTGTCCGACGCGCTCCAGCACCGGCACATGGTGCTCGGCCCGCTGACCAGCGGCGAGCTGCGCGAGGCGGTGACCGGCCCGGCCAAGGCGGTGGGCCTGGAGCTGGAGCCGGGGCTCGCCGAGCTGATCGTGCGCGAGGTCAGCGCCGACGGCCCGCGCGGGGCGCACGACGCCGGTGTGCTGCCGCTGCTCTCGCACGCCCTGCTGGCCACCTGGCAGCGCCGCAAGGCCGGAAAGCTGACGCTGGCCGGCTACCGCGCGGCGGGCGGCATCCAGGGCGCGGTCGCCGCCACCGCCGAGCGCGCCTGGTCCGGCCTGGACCCGGCCGCCCGGTCCGCCGCCCGGCTGCTGCTGCTGCGTCTGGTCCGGCTCGGCGAGGACACCCAGGCCACCCGCCGCCGCGGCACCCGGCGCCAGCTGGCCGAGGAGTCGGCGGACCCCGGCAAGACGGAGGAGTCCCTCGAGGCGCTGGTCCGGGCCCGGCTGGTGACCCTGGACGCGGACACCGTGGAGATCACCCACGAGGCGCTGCTGCACGCCTGGCCGCGGCTGCGTCACTGGATCGACGACAACCGCAACGACCACCTGCTGCGCCAGCGGCTGGAGGAGGACGGCCGGGCCTGGGAGGACTCGGGCCGGGACTCCTCGCTGCTGTACCGGGGCTCCCGGCTGGAGCAGGCCCGCAGCTGGGCGCGGTCGGCCGGGGACACCTATCTGACCCGCAGCGCGGTGGAGTTCCTCGCCGCCTCGGTACGGCTGCGCAAGCGCACGGTGTGGATCAGCCGGGCCGCGGTGGCGGCGCTGGTGGTGCTGGCGATCCTCGCCGGCGGTACGGCCGTGATCGCCTGGCAGCAGCGGGACGACGCCGTGTTCGAACAGGTGCTCGCCGAAGCCGACCGAGCGCAGCGCACAGATCCCTCGCTCGCCGCCCAGCTGGACCTGGTCGCCCACCGGCTGCGCCCCGACGACGAGGGCACGTACAGCAGGCTGATCTCCATCGTGAACGCCCCGCTGGCCACCCCGCTGTCCGGGCACACCGGCGCGGTCTACCTGACCTCCTTCAGCCCCGACGGCCACACGCTGGCCACCGCCAGCTACGACCGGACCGTCCGGCTGTGGAACGTGACCGACCCGAGCCGCCCCACGCCCCTCGGCGCCCCGCTCACCGGCCACACCAGCTGGGTGAGCAGCGCGGTGTTCAGCCCGGACGGCCACACGCTGGCCAGCGCCGGCGACGACGGCACCATCCGGCTGTGGGACGTGACCGACCCCGCCCACCCGTCCCCCGTCGGCCGGCCGCTCACCGGTCACAAGGGCACGATCTACCTGGTCGCCTTCAGCCCCGACGGCCACACCCTGGCCTCGGTCGGCGAGGACAGCACGGTACGGCTGTGGGACGTGGCCGACCCGCACCGGGCGCGGCAGCTCCAGGCGCTGCACGGGCACACCGCCGCCGTGCGCTCGGTGGCGTTCAGCCCCGACGGGCGGCTCCTCGCCGCGGGCAGCGACGACGACACCGTGCTGCTGTGGAACACGGCCGACCCGCGCCACCCCAAGGCGCTGCCGACCGCCCTCCGGGGCCACACGGACATCGTGCACTCGGTGGCCTTCAGCCCGGACGGCCACACCCTGGCCAGCGGCAGCGCCGACGACACCATCCGGCTGTGGGACCTCACCGACCCCGCGCACCCGGCCCCGCTCGGCCAGCCGCTGACCGGGCACACCGGCCCGATCTGGTCGGTGGCGTTCAGCCCCGACGGCGGACGGCTGGCCGCGGCGAGCGCGGACTCCACGGCCAGCCTGTGGAACGTCAGCGACCCGTCGTCCCCCTCGCAGATCGGCGAGCCGCTCACCGGCAGCAGCGGGGAGATGTACGCGCTGGGCTTCAGCCCGGACGGCCGCACCCTCGCCACCGGCAGCGGTGACAGCAAGGTGCGCCTGTGGTCGGTCCCGGCCTCGGACATGATCGGCCGCAGCGCCGCCTTCCGGCCGGACGGGCGGGTCCTCGCCACGGCCGCCCGGGACGGCAGGCTCCGGCTGTGGAACGTGACGCGGTCCGGCCGGCCCGTGGCACTCGGCAAGCCCTTCATGCGGGCCGACGACGGCTCGCGCGACCTGCGCTTCTCGCCGGACGGCCGCACCCTCGCCGTCCTCACCGGCGCCCGCAGGATCTACCTC
This sequence comes from Streptomyces sp. NPDC031418, assembly GCF_055581605.1. NCBI lineage: Bacteria > Bacillati > Actinomycetota > Actinomycetes > Kitasatosporales > Streptomycetaceae > Streptomyces > Streptomyces sp. NPDC031418. The sequence continues at coordinate 215,912 of NZ_JBVIJC010000009.1, read as the reverse complement.
TGGAACGTCACCGACCCGGCCCACCCGGTCGTCGCCGGGCCGCCGCTGGTCCTGGCGACCCGTTTCATGGGCCCGGACGCGCTCGCGTTCAGCCCGGACGGCCGCACCCTCGCCACCGCCTGGGACGACCACACGCTACGGCTGTGGAACGTCTCCGACCCGGCCCGCCCCGCACCCCTCGGCGCCCCGCTCACCGGGCACCGGGGCTATGTCAACGCCCTGGTCTTCAGCCCGGACGGCCGCACCCTGGCCAGCGGCAGCGCGGACAGCACCGTCCGGCTCTGGCGGGTCACCGACCCGGCCCGCCCGGTGCCGCTCGGCCGACCGCTCGCCGAACACTCCGGCCCCGTCAACTCGCTCGCCTTCAGCCCGGACGGGCACACCCTGGCCAGCGGAAGCGACGACGACACGGTCCGGCTGTGGAACGTCACCGACCCGACCGCCGCGAGCGCGCTCGGCGCCCCGCTCACCGGGCACACCGAGGCCGTCACCTCGCTGACTTTCAGCCAGAGTGGCAGCACGCTGGCGAGCGGCGGCAACGACAACACGGTCCGGCTGTGGAACGTCACCGACCCCGCCGCGGCCGCCCCGATCGGCCAGTCGATGACCCCCAACGCCAAGACGGGCAACTTCCTGGCGTTCAGCCCCGGCAGCCGGGTCCTGGGCGTGTCCAGCGGCACCGACACGGTCCGGCTGTGGAGCCTGGACGACGAGGCGGCGATCCGGCACATCTGCTCGGTGACCCGCGGCGTCCTCACCCCGCAGAAGTGGCACGAGTACCTCCCGCGCCTCTCCTACGACCCTCCGTGTGGGCGATGATCGGCCAACCCGCCTGATTTCCCCGCGACTTGGCCCCGCGGACCGCCCAATGTTGTTACCCTTGGCCATAGCCCGATCGCTGGTGCATCCCCCGTCGCCAGCGGTCGGGTCTTTTCATGCCCCGGTTCATGCCCCGGTCACCACGACTCGGCCTCGACGAACAGCCTGACCGCCTCCACCAGGCACCAGACGGAGAACACCAGACAGCCGGCCCACAAGCCCCACAGCCCCCACCTGACCTCCCGCCGCACCCGCATCCCGCGATCGCCTCCCCCACTACGTCGGATAAGCAGTGTCCCAGCGGGAACCCGGATCAGAGGCGGCCCAGGCAATCTCCGGGACGGGGGTCCGGCGGGAGTCTCTGGTGACGGGAGGCGGCGATGACGGGCCCGGACGGTTCACAGGAAGCGGTTGCGCGGGCGCTCGACAGCCTCGGCACGGGCGCTTACCTGACGGACGAGCAGGGGGTGATCGTCGCCGTCAACCCGCGGGGCGAACAGCTCCTGGCCCGGCCCGCCGAGCATCTGGTCGGCCGGGACGCCCACGATCTGCTGCACCGCACCGGTTGCGGGGAGCCCGTGCCGCTGGTCCAGTGCCGCCTCAGGCAGAGCGCGCTCGGCGGGCACACGGAGCAGGGTGAGGACGAGTGGTTCGAGCGCGGAGACGGCACGCTGGTGCCGGTGGGATGGCTGGTCACGCCCGTCCGCCCGGCGGCCACGCTCGTCCTCTTCCACTCCCTGGAGCGCCCCACGCGCCCCGCCCAGCGGCCACCGGCCGGCGGACGCCTCTCCGAACTGGAACGGCTCGCGCTGCTCGCCGAGACGACCACCCTGCTCACCTCCACCCTGGACATCCACGAGGCGCTGCGCCGCCTGATCAGCCTCGTGGTGCCCCGGATCGCCGACTGGAGCGTCATCGACCTGATCGGCGAACGGGACGACGTCCGGCGCTTCGCGGTCGCCCATGCCGAGAACGGCACCGTGGTGTTCCGGGAGGACCTCCAGGGGCCCATGCCGCCGGTGCCGCAGGAGTCCTCGATGCCCCTGTCCCTCGCCCTGCGCGGCGTCGCGTCCTCCATGGCCGGCCCCGAGACCTATCAGGGCCCGCCCGACTCCGGGATCGCGGTGGAACAGCGGCGCCTGTTCGAGGTGACCGGCATGCACTCGGCCACCGTGGTCCCGCTGCGCAGCCTGCACGAGGTGATGGGCGCCCTCACGCTGGGCCGCGCCGACCAGCCCGAGCGGTTCACCGCGGCGGAGACCGCCCTGCTGGAGGACATCGCCCGGCGGGCCGGCCTCGCTCTGGAGAACGCCCGCCTCTACCAGCGCCAGCGCCAGGTCGCCGAGACCATGCAGCGCCATCTGCTGCCGAAGCTGCCGCGTTCGCCCGGCCGCAGCATGAGCGCCCGCTACCTGCCCGCGCCGGACGCCTCCCACGTCGGCGGCGACTGGTACGACGCGTTCACCCTGACGGACGGCACCACCGCGCTCGCCGTGGGGGACGTCGTCGGCCACGACCTGGAGGCCGCGGCCGGCATGGCCCAGCTGCGCAACATGCTCCGGGCGTACGCCGTGTCCCAGCAGAAACCGCCGAGCAAGATCGTGGAATGGCTCGACCAGGCGACCCTGCACATCGCGGAGGTCTCCATGGCCACGCTGATCTTCGCCCGCATGAGCGAGAGTCCCGACGGCCGGTGCGAGCTGTCCTGGACCAACGCGGGCCATCCGCCACCCCTGCTGGTCACCAGCGGGGGTGAGGCCCGCTATCTGACCGACGGCCACGGGATCCTGCTGGGCGTCACCCCCGAGCAACCCCGCCCCGACGCCACGGCGGAACTGCCGCCCGGCTCGACCCTGGTCCTCTACACCGACGGTCTGATCGAGTCCCCGGGCCACACCCTGGACGAGGGCCTGGACCGGCTCCGCCGGCACGCCGCAGCCCTGGCCGGTCGCCCCCTGGACCCCTTCACCGACGAACTGCTGGCCCGGGCCCGCCCACAGGACAACGACGACGACGTGGCCCTCCTGGCCGTCCGCCACGGCACGGACACGGCTTGCTGACGTCTGACGGAGGATGGGGGGCGAGCGGGTCTGCGTGGTGAAGTGTGGGCCTCTGATCACTCCGACAGCAGGGAGCGCTTCGTCCGATGCCCACACAGCCCACACGCCCTGGGCGCGGCGGTGCCGGAACCGCCCCGTTCATGGACGTCCCGCCGTTCAGGCCTCCTCTCGTCAAAGCGGTCTTCAGGGACGTGACCTCGATGCACGTCTCCCGGCCGGCCGCGTGGGCCGCCGCGTCGGTGACACGGACGGTGCTGACGGAGATCATCGGCGGCGCGAGGAGAGCGGCGGCGGCGGAAGCCCGGAAGAAGCTGATTCCCCGTGACCTTCTCTCGGCGATCGACCGGAACGTCGAGCTCGAGGTGGGGACCACGTGGTACGACCACAGCCCGACGTTTCACGGCCTGACCGGTGTCCTGTACGACGCCGAGGGCGTCCTCGTGCCTTCTCGTCGGCGCAGCAGGTCGCGCAAACCGAGTGCTGTGGTCGGCGCCCACAGGTTCGAGGCCGGGGTCAGGAAGCTGCTGCGGAGCCAGGGGGCGACGGCCGTCCCGGCGATGGTCCGCGACCTGGACGGAATCGCGAGCGTGTTCCTGACGGACCTCGCCCGGGACGCGGCCTCCACCCGGAGGGGGCACGGGCGGACCATCGGCAGGGATGACATCCTGGCCGCCCTCACGATCCAGTTGTTCGGCGGCAACCTCAGGCAGCGAGCCCTCACCGCAGCACGCGAGGGCGCCGAGCTGCTGGAAGATCCGCTCATCGGCTGACCGCCGCTGTTGGTGTCAACCATGGACGCCAAAAGACCCCCGGCCCAAGGGACCGGGGGTCTTTTCGCTGGTGGGGCTAACAGGATTTGAACCTGTGGCCTCATCCTTATCAGGGATGCGCTCTAACCAACTGAGCTATAGCCCCGCCGCGCTGTGCGGTGTGTGTCCCGCGCGCTGACTCCTGAAGATTAGCGCACGACCACGCCAGTCCCAAAATCGGTTGTCGGGGGACCGTCAGGTCAGGCGCCCGCAGGCGTCACTCGTCCTCCGCGAGGGTCAGCTCGACGCCGCCCACGAAGCCCGCGGAGAGGTTGTAGATGAACGCGCCGAGCGTCGCCAGCGCCGTCGCCAGGACGACGTCGATGACCGCGATGATCGACGTGAACGTCAGCACATGGGGGAGCGACAGGAAGGACTGGAGGTCGAAGCCGTTCGCCTCGTTCGAGCCCGTCGCCTCCGAGATGGTGCCGCCCACCGTGGAGAACACACCCATCGCGTCCATCACCATCCACAGCACCGCCGCGGCGACGACCGTACAGATGCCCAGCGCGATGGAGAGCAGGAAGCTGACCTTCATCACCGACCACGGGTCGGCCTTGGCCACCCGCAGCCGCGCCTTGCGGGTCCGCGGAGCCGTGCGCACGCCGGTACGCGGCACGCGCACCCCGCCGGTGGACTGCTGCGCCACATACGCCTGCGGCGGGTGGTACGGCCCGTCGGGCTGCTGCGGGCGCCGCTCACCGGGCAGCGGCGACGCCGGACGCGCCTCGCCGGACGCGGCCGGGCCTCGGGTGTCCGTCACTGTTCCCCCCTGGGAAGCGGATGGACCGGCGGAGTCCTGCGCGGACACCTTCACCGGCTTGAGGTTGGTCGTCTGCGGGTCGGTCGCGAGAGCAGCGCCCTGGGACGCGCCCGACGCACCCTGAACACCCCCGGTGGAGGCGGCAGACGCGGCGGAGCCACGGCCGCCGCCGTCCGTTTCCGTACCCCTGGAGGTACCGGCCGATCCGGCGCCCGTGGCTCCGCTCACGATGACTCACTCCTCGTGCCTACTCGGCCGAGGGCGCCTCACCCTCGTCCGTGCCGATGGTCACGGCGTCCTCGGCGGCCTCGCCGACGGCCTCCTCGCCGTCGACCTCCTCCGCCTCACGCCCCGCCTCGGCGTTACGTGCGATACCGACCACGGCATCGCGCTTGCCCAGGTTGATCAGTTGGACGCCCATGGTGTCACGGCCCGTCTCCCTGATCTCGTTGACTCGCGTACGAATCACACCGCCGGACAGGGTGATGGCGAGGATCTCGTCGGTCTCCTCGACCACCAGCGCGCCGACCAGCGAACCACGGTCCTCCACGATCTTGGCGGCCTTGATGCCGAGGCCACCGCGACCCTGGACGCGGTACTCGTCGACGGCGGTCCGCTTCGCGTACCCACCGTCCGTGGCAGTGAACACGAACGTACCGGGTCGAACGACATTCATCGAGAGAAGCTCGTCGCCCTCCCGGAAACTCATCCCCTTGACGCCGGAGGTGGCGCGGCCCATCGGGCGCAGGGAGTCGTCCGAGGCGGTGAACCGGATCGACTGTGCCTTCTTGCTGATCAGCAGCAGATCGTCGTCCGCCGAGACCAGCTCCGCACCGATCAGCTCGTCGTCGCCGCCGTCCTCCCGCTCGCGCAGGTTGATCGCGATCACACCGCCGGAGCGGGGCGAATCGTAATCCTTCAGAGGCGTCTTCTTGACCAAGCCGGACTTGGTGGCCAGCACCAGGTACGGCGCCGCCTCGTAGTCCCGGATCGCGAGGATCTCGGCGATCGCCTCGTCCGGCTGGAAGGCGAGCAGGTTCGCCACGTGCTGGCCACGCGCGTCCCGGCCGGCCTCGGGCAGCTCGTACGCCTTCGCCCGGTACACCCGGCCCTTGTTGGTGAAGAACAGCAGCCAGTGATGCGTGGTGGAGACGAAGAAGTGGTCGACGATGTCGTCTTCCTTCAGCTTCGTACCCCGCACGCCCTTGCCGCCGCGCTTCTGCGCCCGGTAGTCGTCCGTCTTGGTCCGCTTGACATAGCCGCCGCGCGTGACGGTGACGACGATGTCCTCCTCGGCGATCAGGTCCTCGATGGACATGTCGCCCTCGTACGGGATCAGCTTGGTCTTGCGGTCGTCGCCGTACTTCTCGACGATCGCCGCCAGCTCCTCGCTGACGATCCCGCGCTGACGCACCGGCGAGGCGAGGATCTGGTTGTACTCGTTGATCTTCGCCTGGAGTTCGTCGTGCTCCTGGACGATCTTCTGCCGCTCCAGGGCCGCCAGGCGCCGCAGCTGCATCTCGAGGATCGCGTTGGCCTGGATCTCGTCGATCTCCAGGAGGCCCATCAGGCCGGTGCGCGCGATGTCGACGGTCTCGCTGCGCCGGATCAGCGCGATGACCTCGTCGATGGCGTCCAGGGCCTTGAGCAGGCCGCGCAGGATGTGCGCGCGCTCCTCGGCCTTGCGCAGCCGGAAGCGGGTACGGCGGACGATGACCTCGATCTGGTGCGTCACCCAGTGCCGGATGAACGCGTCCAGGGAGAGGGTGCGCGGCACGCCGTCGACCAGCGCGAGCATGTTCGCGCCGAAGTTCGTCTGGAGGTCGGTGTGCTTGTACAGGTTGTTCAGGACGACCTTGGCGACCGCGTCCCGCTTGAGCACGATGACCAGGCGCTGACCGGTGCGCGAGGACGTCTCGTCGCGGACGTCGGCGATGCCGCCGATCTTGCCGTCCTTCACCAGGTCGGCGATCTTCTGCGCCAGGTTGTCCGGGTTCACCTGGTACGGCAGCTCGGTGACCACCAGGCACTGCCGGCCCTGGATCTCCTCGACCTCGACCACCGCGCGCATCGTGATGGAGCCGCGCCCGGTGCGGTACGCCTCCTCGATGCCCTTGCGGCCCACGACCAGCGCGCCGGTCGGGAAGTCCGGGCCCTTGATGCGCTCGATCAGCGCGTCCAGCAGCTCCTCGTGGCTGACGTCCGGGTTCTCCAGGTACCACTGGGCGCCGGCCGCGACCTCGCGCAGGTTGTGCGGCGGGATGTTGGTCGCCATACCGACCGCGATGCCGGCGGAGCCGTTGATCAGCAGGTTCGGGAAGCGGGCCGGCAGGACGGTCGGCTCCTGGGAGCGGCCGTCGTAGTTGTCCGTGAAGTCGACGGTCTCCTCGTCGATGTCCCGGACCATCTCCATCGACAGCGGCGCCATCTTGCACTCGGTGTAGCGCATGGCCGCCGCCGGGTCGTTGCCCGGCGAGCCGAAGTTGCCGTTGGAGTCCACCAGCGGCATCCGCATCGCCCACGGCTGGGCCAGCCGGACCAGGGCGTCGTAGATGGAGGAGTCGCCGTGCGGGTGGTAGTTGCCCATGACGTCGCCGACGACACGGGCGCACTTGTAGAAGCCGCGCTCGGGGCGGTAGCCGCCGTCGTACATCGCGTACAGCACGCGGCGGTGGACGGGCTTGAGACCGTCCCGGACGTCCGGCAGCGCACGGGACACGATGACGGACATCGCGTAGTCCAGGTACGAACGCTGCATCTCCGTCTCGAGCCCGACCGGCTCGACACGCAGGACGGCCTCGCCGCCCTCGGTCCCGGGGGTCTCTGGAGTGTTCTCGTCGGCCATTGCTGGTGAAGATCCTTCCTGGTGCGGTCAGCTGAGACCGACTCAGATGTCGAGGAAGCGGACGTCCTTGGCGTTGCGCTGGATGAACTGGCGGCGGGCCTCGACGTCCTCGCCCATCAGGACCGAGAACAGGTCGTCGGCCTGGGCGGCGTCGTCCAGGGTGACCTGGCCGAGGACCCGGTGCTCCTGGTCCATCGTGGTCACCCGCAGCTCCTCGGCGTTCATCTCGCCGAGACCCTTGAAGCGCTGGATCGAGTCCTCGCGCACCCGCTTGCCGCGCTGGCGGCCCATCTCGATCAGCGCGTCGCGCTCGCGGTCCGAGTACGCGTACTCGATGTCGTCCCGGCCCCACTTGATCTTGTACAGCGGGGGACGGGAGAGGTACACGTGCCCGGCCTCGACCAGCGGCCGCATGAAGCGGAACAGGAAGGTCAGCAGCAGGGTGCTGATGTGCTGGCCGTCGACGTCGGCGTCCGCCATCAGGATGATCTTGTGATAGCGGAGCTTCTCGATGTCGAAGTCCTCGTGCACACCCGTGCCGAAGGCGGAGATCAGCGCCTGGATCTCCTGGTTCTGGAGGATCTTGTCGATCCTGGCCTTCTCGACGTTGAGGATCTTGCCGCGGATCGGGAGGATCGCCTGGTACTGCGGGTTGCGGCCGGACTTGGCCGAGCCGCCGGCGGAGTCACCCTCGACGATGAAGATCTCGCACTTGGTGGGGTCGTTCGACTGGCAGTCGGACAGCTTGCCCGGCAGCGAGGCCGACTCCAGCAGACCCTTGCGACGCGTCAGGTCGCGCGCCTTGCGGGCCGCCACGCGCGCGGTGGCCGCCTGGATGCCCTTGCGGATGATGTCCGCGGCCTCGTTCGGGTTGCGGTCCAGCCAGTCGTTGAGGTGCTCGTAGACCGCCTTCTGCACGAAGGTCTTGGCCTCCGTGTTGCCCAGCTTGGTCTTCGTCTGACCCTCGAACTGCGGCTCGCTCAGCTTCACCGAGATGATCGCCGTCAGACCCTCGCGGATGTCGTCACCCGTGAGGTTGTCGTCCTTCTCCCGCAGCAGCTTCTTGTCGCGCGCGTACTTGTTGATCAGCGACGTGAGCGCGGCCCGGAAGCCCTCTTCGTGGGTACCGCCCTCATGGGTGTGGATGATGTTCGCGAAGGAGTACACGCCCTCGCTGTAGCCGCTGTTCCACTGCATCGCGACCTCGAGGGACAGGCTCTTGTCCTTGTCCTCGGCCTCCAGGTCGATGACGGTGGGGTGCACCACCTCGCCCTTGCGGGAGTTGAGGTACTTCACGAAGTCGACGATGCCGCCCTCGTAGTGGTACGTGACCGTCTTGACCTCGGCGGTCTCGTCCGCGCCCGCCTCGTCCGCACCGCTGGTGGCCTTCGCCGACTCGCGCTCGTCGGTGAGTTTGATCGTCAAACCCTTGTTGAGGAACGCCATCTCCTGGAAACGCCGCGACAGCGTCTCGAAGGAGTACTCGGTGGTCTCGAAGATGTCCGGGTCGGCCCAGAAGGTGACCGAGGTGCCGGTCTCGTCCGTGGCCTCGTGCTGGGCCAGGGGAGCCGTCGGGACGCCCAGCTTGTAGTCCTGCGTCCAGCGGTGGCCGTCGGTCTTGATCTCGACGGAGACCTTGGTCGACAGCGCGTTGACGACGGAGACGCCGACGCCGTGCAGACCACCGGAGACCGCGTAGCCGCCGCCGCCGAACTTGCCGCCCGCGTGCAGCACGGTCAGCACGACCTCGACGGCCGGCTTGCCCTCGGAGGCCACGATGCCGACGGGGATGCCACGGCCGTTGTCGGTGACGCGCACCCCGCCGTCGGCGAGGATCGTCACGTCGATCGTGTCCGCGTACCCGGCCAGCGCCTCGTCGACCGAGTTGTCGACGACCTCGTACACGAGGTGGTGCAGACCGCGCTCGCCCGTGGAGCCGATGTACATGCCGGGCCGCTTGCGGACCGCGTCCAGCCCTTCGAGCACGGTGATGGCGCTGGCGTCGTACGAGGCGGAGGTGCCGGCCTCGGCGGCGACGCCGGCGTCGGTGGACGGGATGTTCTCGTTGGGGTTGCCGGAATCGGCCACGAAGCGCCCTTTCTGGCACAGCACGAGCCGGGCTTCTCGGCGGGTTGCCGGAGCGGCTGCGGCATGTTGCGTTGGTAAGCCTTGATCAGCGTTGCTCAGCTTTTCCCGGGCGGTCCCCACGTTGGGGCGGGATTGTCTTCCAGTCTACCGGTAGCACTGACATCGATGGGGGTTTGCCGGTACCTGAGTCCCCATGTGCCGCCCTGAACCGGCCTCGACCGGGTCCCGATATGCGGAAGGGGGCTCCAAGGGGCTCACAGCGGCGCTCAGCGCTTCGGGCCGTCATCCCTTGGCTACTGGGGGGTCAGCTCACCGGTCGCACCCGTGTACGGACGTACGACAACGCCCCGCATCGGCACGATCGACGTGAGGTACGTCACCCATAGGTGTCGCCGGAACCGCCGCTTCCCGGAGCCCGCAAAGGCCCGTACCGACGGGCCGGACCACCCGGACCCTGCACCTTGAGCAACCGGACCGTGCCGTGCCCGAGATCCTCGTTGAGCCGGCGGACCAGCTCCGGCGCCAGCAGCCGCAGCTGCGTCGCCCACACCGTCGAGTCGCACTGCACCGTCAGCACGCGCTCGTCCTCGTCGTACCGCTGCGGCACACAGTGCTTGGCCAGGTCCTCGCCGACGATCTGCGGCCAGCGGCCCATCACCCCGCCCACCGCCGCGGGCGTCTCCCAGCCGCGCTCGCTGATCAGCCGGTTGATCGCCGCGCCGAGCGCCATCGGATCACGGCCGTCGGCGCGCGCCCCGGAGCGCAGCCCGCCGCCCCGCCGGGCCTGCTTCTTCTGCCGCACCGCGTCCCCACGCGCGCGTGCCTGCTCCTTCGCCGCGCGCAACGCCACGCGCGCGAGGTCGACACCGGAGGGCTCGGCCTTCTTCCCCTTGCCGTCGTCGGTGCTCATACGCGCTCCACGCTCCCGCCGGACACGGCGAACCGCGCCCCGGCCAGCACATGCGGTACGTCGTCGTCCACGGCCGCGGTGACCAGCACCTGCTCACCGGGCGCGACCAGCTCCGCCAGCCGCTCCCGGCGGCGGGCGTCCAGCTCGGCGAAGACGTCGTCCAGGATCAGCACCGGCTCGTTGCCCTCGGCGCGCAGCAGGTCGTACGAGGCCAGCCGCAGCGCCAGCGCGTACGACCAGGACTCGCCGTGCGAGGCGTACCCCTTGGCCGGCAGCTGCCCCAGCTTGAGCAGCAGCTCGTCCCGGTGCGGCCCGACCAGCGTGACCCCCCGCTCGATCTCCTGCCTGCGCGCCTCCGCCAGGGCCGCCATCAGCTGCGCGTACAGCTCCTCGCGGGTGTGCGCCTCCCCCGGCGCGGACGGCTTGTACTCCAGCGCCACCGGACCACCGCCCGGCGCCAGCTGCTCGTACGCCTTGTCCGCCAGCGGCTGGAGCGCGGCGATCAGATCGAGCCGCTGGGCCAGCAGCTCGGCACCCGCCCGCGCCAGATGCTGGTCCCACACGTCCAGCGTGGACAGGTCCATCGACCGCCCGCCGTGCCGACGGGCCAGCGCGGCGGTCTTCAGCAGGGTGTTCCGCTGCTTGAGCACCCGCTCGTAGTCGGACCGCACCCCCGCCATCCGCGGCGACCGCGCGGTGATCAGCTCGTCGAGGAACCGCCGCCGCTCCCCGGGATCGCCCTTCACCAGCGCGAGATCCTCGGGCGCGAACAGCACGGTCCGTACGATCCCCAGCACATCCCGGGGCCTGACCTGCGAGGACCGGTTGATCCGGGCACGGTTGGCCCGGCCCGGGTTCAGCTCCAGCTCGACCAGCTGCTGCCGCTCACCCTGCCGGACCTGCGCCCGGATCACCGCCCGCTCGGCGCCCATGCGGACCAGGGGCGCGTCGGAGGAGACCCGGTGGCTGCCCAGGGTCGCCAGATAGCCGACGGCCTCGACCAGATTGGTCTTCCCCTGCCCGTTGGGGCCGACGAAGGCGGTGACGCCCGGGTCGAGCGGGACCTCGGCCCGGGCGTACGAGCGGAAGTCGGCCAGCGAAAGATGCGTGACGTGCATGGTCGTCCGCCGACCTCCCTGCTTCTCTACGGCTGTACGGCCCGCCGGTGGGCCTTACTTCTTCTCCACTGCGTGACCGCCGAACTGGTTGCGCAGCGCGGCGATCATCTTCATCTGCGGCGAGTCCTCCTGCCGCGAGGCGAACCGGGCGAACAGCGACGCGGTGATCGCCGGCAGCGGCACCGCGTTGTCGATCGCGGCCTCCACCGTCCAGCGTCCCTCACCGGAGTCCTGTGCGTAACCGCGCAGCCCGTCCAGGTGCTCGTCCTCGTCCAGCGCGTTGACGGCCAGGTCGAGCAGCCAGGACCGGATGACGGTGCCCTCCTGCCAGGACCGGAACACCTCGCGGACGTCCGTGACGGAGTCGACCTTCTCCAGCAGCTCCCAGCCCTCGGCGTAGGCCTGCATCATCGCGTACTCGATGCCGTTGTGGACCATCTTCGCGAAGTGGCCCGCGCCGACCTTGCCGGCGTGCACCGCACCGAAGTCGCCCTCCGGCTTCAGCGCGTCGAAGACCGGCTGCACCTTGGCGACGTTCTCGGCGTCGCCGCCGTACATCAGCGCGTACCCGTTCTCCAGGCCCCAGACGCCGCCGGAGACACCGCAGTCGACGAAACCTATGCCCTTGGCGGCCAGCTCCTCGGCGTGCTTCTCGTCGTCGGTCCAGCGGGAGTTCCCGCCGTCCACGACCACGTCACCGGGCTCCAGCAGCTCGGCGAGCCGGTCGATGGTCGACTGGGTGGCCTCGCCGGCCGGGACCATCACCCAGACCACCCGCGGACCGCTGAGCTTGCCCACAAGCTCTTCCAGGCTGTGGACATCCGCGAGGTCGGGATTGCGGTCGTAACCGATGACGGTGTGGCCCGCGCGGCGGATCCGCTCGCGCATGTTGCCGCCCATCTTCCCGAGTCCGACGAGACCGAGCTCCATCAGTGGTGTTCCTTAAGGTCGCTGTGTGGCGTGAGAGGCACCCACGTGCCGAGCCGAGCCTAAACCCGCCCACTCCTGCACAGTTGTGGGCATACACGCTCACCTGGGAGAACACACACGGCGGCCGCCCGTCCCCGCCGACCCGCAGCGCCGGGCACCCACAGGGGCACCCGGCGCTGTGGACAACCGCGCGGACAACCGCGACCGGCTCAGCCGCTGAGCCGCACCGGCATGATCAGGTACTTGTACGCCTCGTCCGCCTCGGCGTCCACGGCGGGCTTGCCGCTCAGCAGCGCCGGCTTGGTGGACGTCGTGAACGACAACTGGGCCACCGGGGAGTCGATCGCGCTCAGACCGTCCAGCAGGAAGGTCGGGTTGAAGGCGATGGAGATGTCATCGCCCTCCAGCTGCGCGTCCACCCTTTCCACAGCCTGTGCGTCGTCGCTGGAGCCCGCCTCCAGGATCAGCACGCCCTGCTCGAAGCTCAGCCGCACCGGGGTGTTCCGCTCGGCCACCAGCGCCACACGCTTGACGGCCTCGACGAACGGCGCGGTCTCGATCACGGCCACGGAGTTGAACTCGGTCGGGAACAGCGTCCGGTACTTCGGCAGATCGCCCTCGAGCAGCCGCGTGGTCGTACGTCGCCCGGCGCCCTCGAAACCGATCAGGCCCTCGCCCGCGCCCGAGCCCGACAGCGCCAGCGTGACGCTGTCACCCGCGCCCAGCGACTTGGCGGTGTCCAGCAGCGTCTTGGCGGGCACCAGGGCGACCGCGGAGGCGTCCGGGTTCTCCGGCTTCCACAGGAACTCCCGGACCGCGAAGCGGTAGCGGTCGGTGGAGGCCAGGGTGACCGTGTCGCCCTCGATCTCGATGCGCACACCGGTGAGCACGGGCAGCGTGTCGTCACGGCCGGCGGCGATGGCCACCTGGGAGACGGCGGCGGCGAACACCTCGCCCGGCACGGTGCCGGTCGCGTTCGGCATCTGCGGCAGCGCCGGGTACTCCTCCACGGGCAGCGTGTGCAGGGTGAAGCGGGAGGATCCACAGACCACCGTCGCCCGTACACCGTCTGTGGAAATCTCCACCGGCCGGTTGGGCAGGGCACGGGAGATGTCGGCGAGCAGCCGGCCGGAGACGAGGACCGTGCCCTCCTCCTCGACCTCGGCCTCGACGTTCACCCGCGCGGAGACCTCGTAGTCGAAGCTCGACAGGCTCAGCTTGCCGTCCTCGGCCTTGAGCAGCAGGCCGGCGAGGACAGGCGCCGGCGGACGGGCCGGGAGGCTGCGTGCCGCCCAGGCCACTGCCTCCGCGAGTACGTCGCGTTCCACCCGGATCTTCACCGTAAGCCGCCTCCTGCTGCTGTTGCTCTCGAGTCCTCCGACTCGGTGTCACCGCTCCCTGCGAAGGGAAGGACACCGGGGACCAGTCTGACGCACCCCACTGACAGTAGGTGCCCGTCGGGGTCAAGTCGGTCCGGGAGGCAGCCGGACGCGAGACCGCGAGTTGTGCACAGCCCCCGCTTCAAAACGATTGCCGAGCTCTCTCTAGTCGGGAGTAGTAGTAGGGGCTGTGGATACCGTGGATAACCACGTTTGCCCAGCTCAGCGCAGGAATTTTGTCCACCGGTCCTGTGGGTGGAGGCAGTGGACAACTGGGCTCTTCTGTGGAGAACAGAAAGTTCTGCACACACCGCCCACAGGGAGAGGGCAGTTCTCCCCAGCTGCATCCCCAGGTTTACCCACGTTTCCCACACCCCAATCCGGCACCTTCGTGTGACGCCTTTCACTCGACGCGGTGAGAGGGGGCGTCGCCTTGCCGAACAGTGGACAGTCATGTGGAGAAGCCGGTGATCGCTGGGGACAACCGGCTCCAACCTGTGGGGTACCGGTGGAAAACCTCATGCACAGCCTGTGGATCTCCAGTTTTTCCACACCCTGTGGAGAGTCTTCGTCCACGATTCCACAGGCCCTTGAGCTGGGCGAACGCTACGCTCCCAGGCTCCCTGTGGACACCGTTCGGGACAACTTCGCAGTCCCCAGCGTGTGGACACAAAAAAGTCCGCACATCTGTGGAGAGCAGCCGTAACCCACCCCAAAATCGAACACCCAGCAGCCGCCATGTCGCCCCAGCTGCGGGCAGTCGTGCCGCTGGGGCGGCACGGGTGCGCGCGGCGGCACCTCTCAGCGAGCAGCGCTTCCACCGGCCCCGGCCCAGCCACAGCGCCGGGCACCACGCCGAGACGCCCCCGGGAACGCAAAGGGCGCCTTCGGGGAGCAGATCCCCGAAGGCGCCCTCAGCTACGGCTGCGCCGCCGGCCTCAGCCGTTCTTGATGCGGTTGGTCAGCTCGGTCACCTGGTTGTAGATCGACCGCCGCTCGGCCATCAACGCCCGGATCTTGCGGTCCGCGTGCATGACGGTCGTATGGTCCCGCCCGCCGAACTGCGCCCCGATCTTCGGCAGCGACAGATCCGTCAGCTCACGGCACAGGTACATGGCGATCTGCCGCGCGGTGACCAGCGCCCGCCCGCGCGAGGTGCCGCACAGGTCCTCCACGGTCAGCCCGAAGTAGTCCGCGGTCGCCGCCATGATCGCCGTGGCCGTGATCTCGGGCGCCGAGTCCTCGCCCCCCGGGATCAGATCCTTCAGCACGATCTCGGTCAGGCCCAGGTCCACCGGCTGCCGGTTGAGCGAGGCGAACGCCGTCACCCGGATCAGCGCGCCCTCCAGCTCACGGATGTTCCGCGAGATCCGGGAGGCGATGAACTCCAGCACCTCCGGCGGGGCGTTGAGCTGCTCCTGCACCGCCTTCTTGCGCAGGATCGCGATCCGCGTCTCCAGCTCGGGCGGCTGGACGTCGGTGATCAGGCCCCACTCGAAACGGTTCCGCAGCCGGTCCTCCAGCGTGACCAGCTGCTTGGGCGGCCGGTCGCTGGAGAGCACGATCTGCTTGTTGGCGTTGTGCAGGGTGTTGAAGGTGTGGAAGAACTCCTCCTGCGTCGACTCCTTGTCCGCGAGGAACTGGATGTCGTCGACGAGCAGGATGTCCATCTCCCGGTACCGCTTGCGGAAGCTGTCGCCCTTGCCGTCGCGGATGGAGTTGATGAACTCGTTGGTGAACTCCTCCGAGCTGACGTACCGCACCCGCGTGCCCGGGTAGAGGCTGCGCGCGTAGTGCCCGATCGCGTGCAGCAGATGGGTCTTGCCGAGCCCGGACTCCCCGTAGATGAACAGGGGGTTGTACGCCTTGGCCGGCGCCTCGGCGACCGCCACCGCGGCCGCGTGCGCGAACCGGTTGGAGGCGCCGATGACGAACGTGTCGAACAGGTACTTGGGGTTCAGCCGTGCCGTCGGCTCACCGGGCCCGCTCGCGGCCGCGGACGACGCCGACGGCGCACCACCGGGCGCACCCGCCGGGGGCAGGTCCGGGCGGCCGGGGCCGCCGCGGTGCGCCGGGCCGCCCGCCGGCTGCTCGGGCAGCTCGCGGCGGACGGGGTCGCGCTGGTCGTACTCGGCGCGGGAGGGGTCGTAGGCGTCGCGCCCGGAGTCGTAGTCCTGCCGGGGCGGTTCGTAGTCGCCGCGCGGGCCCTCGTACTCGCCGCGCTGCTGCTCGTACGACGGGCGCTCCCTGCCCTGCGAGCGGTAGTCGTGCGTGCCGTAGCTGTCCGGGCCCGGGCCGTAGGCGTCCTGGGACGACGGCGAGGCGTAGGGGTCGCGTTCGGGGAAGCCGAGCCGCGGCTGCTGCCAGCCGTAGTCGTCCTGCCCGGGGCGCGGCCAGCCGCCGGGCTCGGGGCGCTGGTACTCCGAAGGGTAGGCGGGCCGGACCGTGGGCATCTGGTGGTCCCCGCGGCCGGACTGCGGCTGGTCGCCGCGCGGCTGGGGCTCGGTGCCCGGCAGCGGGTCTGGGGCGCGGTGCCGGCCGTAGCCCTCGTACGCCGGCCCGGAGGGCAGCTCGGGCTCCTCGTAGCGCGGCTTGGGCGGCTGCGGGGCGGGCGGCGCGGCGGGGGCCGGCGGCTCGCCCGCGGTGTCGTCCACGGTGATCGCGATGCGGATGGGGCGGCCGCACTCACGGCTCAGGGTCTCGCTGACGATCGGCGCGAGACGTCCCTCCAGTACGCCCTTCGCGAACTCGTTCGGTACGGCGAGCAGCGCGGTGTCGGCGACCAGCGCGAGGGGCTGGCAGCGTCGGATCCAGTGCTCGTCCTTCGCCTCGACACCCTGTCCGCGGCCCTCGCCGAGGAGCTGCTCCAGTACGCGTGGCCACACTGCGGCAAGATCGGCAGGTACGTCAGCCACAGGGCACGCTCTCTCACAGGTCCCACGAACGTGTGATCGCGGGACGGGTCGGGGGGTACAGCGGGTGGTCGGTGGGGCAAACCCGCCGGGGCGGGGGACAAAAGAACGAATGGGAGTTCAGCCACGGTAGTCAGCGCGGCGGGTACGGTTCAAGTTGTTGTCCCCAGCCTGTGGATAGTGTCTCTCGGTGACCCTCGGTTTGACCGAATGGCGCAGTCCCGCGTACCGTAACCAGGTCGAGTTGTCGATGGCTGCTGCCGCCTGCCTCCGATGGGCACAGGTCACGTCAGGTGATCGGTAAGCGGTGCACTCGGGCGTGAAGCGAGCTACTCGTGGGCGCACGGTGACAGCCAGGACGGCACCCCGCCACTACTGAACCTTTCTGGAGCCCCCGAGTGAGCAAGCGCACCTTCCAGCCGAACAACCGTCGTCGCGCGAAGACCCACGGCTTCCGGCTGCGTATGCGCACCCGTGCCGGCCGCGCGATTCTCGCGTCCCGCCGTAGCAAGGGTCGCGCCCGCCTGTCCGCCTGATCCCGATCAGGTCATGACGTCGTGCTGCCCACCGAGAACCGGCTGAGGCGGCGCGAGGACTTCGCGACCGCGGTACGGCGAGGGCGCAGGGCAGGTCGCCCGACCCTCGTCGTCCACCTTCGTAGCGGTGCCACGGACCCGCACGCGCCTGGGGAGAGCGCTCCTCCGACGCGTGCGGGTTTCGTCGTGAGCAAGGCCGTGGGTGGCGCGGTCGTGCGCAACACAGTGAAGCGCAGACTGCGTCATCTGATGCGTGACCGAGTCGCCCTGTTTCCCCCCGGTAGCCTGGTAGTCGTACGAGCGCTGCCCGGAGCGGGCGACGCAGACCACGCACAGCTGGCCCGAGACCTGGACGCCGCCCTTCAGCGGCTACTGGGAGGGGGCGCGCGATGAAGTACCCGCTGCTGGCTCTGATCAAGCTGTACCAGTGGACGATCAGTCCGCTGCTGGGGCCGGTGTGCAAGTACTACCCGTCGTGCTCCCACTACGGATATACGGCCATCGACCGGCATGGTGCGATCAAGGGAACGGCACTGACCGCTTGGCGCATCCTCCGGTGCAATCCGTGGTCGCTGGGCGGTGTGGACCATGTCCCGCCGCGCAAGCGACCGCGGTGGCACGAAATGCTGCGCAACGCCTGGCGCGCACGCAGGGGCGGGTCCTCCGCCGCCGAACCGGCCACCGAAGCGAAGCTCTCCTCCAACTCTTCCGAGCTTGGCTCGAGCCCGGCCGCAGAGACCTCGTCCCATGCCCAAGGAGCATGATTAGTGGACACGATTGCCAGCCTGTTCAGTTTCATCACCTGGCCCGTCTCCTGGGTCATCGTCCAGTTCCACGCGGTGTACGGGGCGATCTTCGGACCTGACTCCGGGTGGGCCTGGGGCCTGTCCATCGTGTCCCTGGTGATCCTGATCCGCATCTGCCTGATCCCGCTCTTCGTGAAGCAGATCAAGGCCACGCGTGCGATGCAGACGCTCCAGCCGGAGATGAAGAAGATCCAGGAGCGCTACAAGAACGACCGGCAGCGCCAGTCCGAAGAGATGATGAAGCTGTACAAGGAGACGGG
This sequence comes from Streptomyces sp. NPDC031418, assembly GCF_055581605.1. Lineage (NCBI taxonomy): Bacteria > Bacillati > Actinomycetota > Actinomycetes > Kitasatosporales > Streptomycetaceae > Streptomyces > Streptomyces sp. NPDC031418. The sequence goes on along the minus strand of NZ_JBVIJC010000009.1, from coordinate 197,677 downwards.
TACCAACCCGCTCTCCTCGTGCCTTCCCATCCTGGCGCAGTCCCCGTTCTTCTTCGCCCTGTACCACGTGCTCAACGGCATCGCGACGGGCACGCAGATCGGCGCCATCAACGAGTCGCTGCTCAACAGCGCCCGGCACGCGCACATCTTCGGCGCCCCGCTCGCCGCGAAGTTCATGAACAGCGAGGCGCAGGTCGCCGCGCTGGGCGCCTCCCTGACCGACGTCCGCGTCGTCACCGCGCTCATGATCGTCCTGATGTCGCTGTCGCAGTTCTACACGCAGCGCCAGCTGATGACGAAGAACGTCGACACCACGGTGAAGACGCCGTTCATGCAGCAGCAGAAGATGCTGATGTACGTCTTCCCGGTCATGTTCGCCATCTTCGGCATCAACTTCCCGGTCGGTGTCCTCGTCTACTGGCTGACCACCAACGTGTGGACCATGGGCCAGCAGATGTATGTCATCCGCAACAACCCCACCCCGGGTTCCAAGGCTCAGGCCGCCTACCTGGAGCGTCTGACCAAGCACGTCACGCAGCACGGCAAGATCCGCCGGCGCAGCGAGAAGACCATCGTCAAGGCGATCGTCAGCAAGGGCCGGGACCGCAACGAGTTCGAGCGCAAGTTCATCAACGCGCTGAACAAGGCGGGTCTCGCCGCTCAGCCCGACGGCAGCGTGGTGAAGAGCGCGGCCCAGGCCGCGGCGCAGACCGAGGACGGCGCGGTGATCACCGAGACGGCCGCCGGCAGCGCCGCCGCCCGGCGTCAGCAGCCCAAGCGCCAGTCCAAGTCCCAGCGCCAGTCCGGCGGTGCCAAGCAGGCCGACGAGACCACCTCGCTGGAGAAGTCCGACGAGCCGCAGGACGCCAAGCCCGCCGCCGCCAAGCAGGCGCCGAAGACCGGTTCCGGCACCCGCAGCCGGGCCCAGTCCGGCCAGCGCAAGGGTGGCCCGCAGCGGCCCAAGTCCCCGTCCAAGAAGTAAGAAGGAGCCCATCCCGTGACGGAAGGCACCACCTCCGCCGCTGCCGAGGGTGCAGACGCCCTCACCCGCCTGGAGCAGGAGGGTGACATCGCAGCGGACTACCTGGAGGGTCTGCTCGACATCGCCGACCTCGACGGCGACATCGACATGGACGTCGAGGGCGACCGCGCCTCCGTGTCGATCATCAGCGACGCCGGCAGCCGCGACCTGCTGAAGCTCGTCGGCCACGACGGCGAGGTGCTGGAGGCGCTGCAAGAGCTGACGCGTCTGGCCGTGCACCGGGAGACCGGTGACCGCAGCCGGCTGATGCTGGACATCGCGGGCTTCCGGGCCAAGAAGCGGTCCGAGCTGTCCGAGCTGGGCGCCAAGGCCGCCGCCGAGGTGAAGGCCAACGGCGAGCCCGTGAAGCTCAAGCCGATGACCCCGTTCGAGCGCAAGGTCGTGCACGACGCGGTCAAGGCTGCCGGGCTGCGCAGCGAGTCCGAGGGCGAGGAGCCGCAGCGGTTCGTCGTCGTGCTGCCCGCCTGATCGGCCCCACGTTTCACCGGCCCCGTCTGTAGCGCAGACGGGGCCGAACTTTGTCAGCCTGTAGTTCTGGTGGCCGGCGCGAAGCGCCGGTGCTGTACGGAAGGACGGTCCCCGTGACGGAGGCAGCGGAGCTTCCCCCCGCGCCCGAGCAGGCTCGGGAAGTGTTTGGTGATCGCTTCGCCGATGCGGTCCGCTATGCGGAGCTGCTCGCCGAGGCCGGTGTGCAGCGCGGACTGATCGGCCCGCGGGAAGTGCCCCGTCTGTGGGAGCGGCATCTGCTGAACTGCGCGGTGCTCTCCGAGGCCGTTCCCGAGGGAGTGACGGTCTGCGACGTCGGGTCCGGCGCGGGGCTCCCGGGCATCCCGCTCGCCCTGGTCCGGGAGGACCTCAACATCACCCTCCTGGAGCCGCTGCTGCGGCGCACCAACTTCCTGACCGAGGTCGTCGAGCTGCTCGGCCTGGACCATGTCACCGTGGTGCGCGGCCGTGCCGAGGAGGTCATGGGCAAGCTGCCCCCGGTCCATGTGGTGACCGCCCGGGCCGTCGCCCCGCTGGACCGCCTGGCCACCTGGGGCATCCCGCTGCTGCGCCCGTACGGCGAGATGCTGGCCCTGAAGGGCGACACGGCCGAGGAGGAGCTGAAGGCCGCGGCCACCGCGCTCACCAAGCTGGGTGCGGTGGAGACGTCGATCCTGCATGTGGGCGAGGGCGTCGTGGACCCGTTGTCCACGGTGGTGCGGGTGGAGGTCGGGGAGAGCCCCGGCGGTGTCCGCTTCGCCGCCAAGCGCGCGAAGGCGGCGCGGACCGGCCGAGCCCGCCGCCGTCGCTGAGACGTACTCCACACAAGCTGCCAAACCCGCTCAAGTCGGAGTGTCGCGAAGGTCCGGCCGACGGCGCTGTGCATCGTGTTTCACGTGAAACGTCGCTCACTGCTGCACGGCATCATCAGTCGTGGCCGCGCCGCGGCCGAACCTCGCGACCGTAAGCCCCTCGGGTCACTCGGAGGGGCATCGGAGTTGTCCACAGAGGTGGATTTCTCCACAGAACGCCAGACCTCACTGGTTCGCGACCCCGAAGACATGGGAGGCTCTGTTCATTGCGAGCCTGAAGTCGAGGAGAGTGAATCCTTGCGGTCCGACGCCAACATCGCGGGACCGATGACCGATCCGGTCCCCGGTCCCCGTACCGAGTCGATGGGGGCGGATGTTTCACGTGAAACACCGCCCCCGATGGACGACACTCCGATCGGTCGTGCGGCCCAACTGGCGGTGGAGGCTCTCGGTCGCGCCGGGGAAGGCCTGCCACGACCGGAGCAGACCCGTGTCATCGTGGTCGCCAACCAGAAGGGCGGCGTGGGCAAGACGACGACGACCGTCAACCTTGCCGCTTCGCTGGCTCTGCACGGGGGCCGCGTCCTCGTGATCGACCTCGACCCGCAGGGCAACGCATCCACGGCCCTCGGGATCGACCACCACGCGGAAGTGCCCTCCATCTACGACGTCTTGGTCGAGAGCAAGCCGCTTGCCGAGGTCGTCCAGCCCGTCCCGGACGTCGAAGGCCTCTTCTGCGCCCCCGCCACCATCGATCTCGCCGGTGCGGAGATCGAGCTGGTCTCGCTGGTCGCCCGCGAAAGCCGGCTCCACCGTGCGATCCAGGCGTATGAGCAGCCGCTGGACTACATCCTCATCGACTGTCCGCCCTCCCTCGGTCTGCTGACGGTCAACGCATTGGTCGCGGGCCAGGAGGTCCTCATCCCGATCCAGTGCGAGTACTACGCCCTCGAAGGGCTGGGACAGCTGCTGCGCAATGTCGACCTGGTGCGGGGCCACCTCAACCCCGGGCTGCATGTGTCGACCATCCTGCTCACCATGTACGACGGCCGGACGCGTCTCGCCTCCCAGGTCGCGGAAGAGGTGCGCACCCACTTCGGGGACGAGGTGCTGCGGACGAGCATTCCCCGCTCGGTCCGCATCTCCGAGGCACCGAGCTATGGACAGACGGTGCTGACCTACGATCCAGGATCGAGCGGTGCCCTCTCGTATCTTGAGGCGGCCCGAGAAATCGCGCTGAGGGGTGTCGGCATCAGCTATGACGCGAGCCATGCCCACATCGGCGCCCAGAACGACCCGAGCATGGTGGAGGGGATCCAGTGAGTGAGCGACGGAGGGGGCTGGGCCGTGGGCTCGGCGCACTGATCCCCGCTGCCCCGACCGAGAAGAACCCGGCCCCGGCCGCACTGGGAGGGGCTGCATCCGCCTCCCCCGCAGCCGTCCCGGTGCTGACGACCGACCGTGGCGTGGCCGCGGCGAAGGTGGCCACCCTGCCGCCTGTTTCACGTGAAACCGAGGCGCGTCCGGCGAGTCCGGCCACGGACCTGCCCGCGGCGCCGGTAGGGGCGCACTTCGCCGAGATCCCCCTCGACGCGATCACGCCGAACCCGCGCCAGCCGCGCGACGTCTTCGACGAGGACGCGCTGCACGAGCTGGTGACCTCCATCAAGGAGGTCGGCCTTCTCCAGCCCGTCGTCGTACGGCAGCTGGGGCCGGCCCGCTATGAACTCATCATGGGTGAGCGCCGCTGGCGCGCCTGCCGTGAGGCCGGCCTGGAGGCCATCCCGGCCATCGTCCGGGCCACCGAGGACGAGAAGCTCCTTCTGGACGCGTTGCTGGAGAACCTGCACCGCGCGCAGCTGAACCCGCTGGAAGAGGCCGCCGCCTATGACCAGCTCCTGAAGGACTTCAACTGCACCCACGACCAGCTGGCCGACCGGATCGGGCGCTCACGCCCCCAGGTCTCCAACACCCTGCGGCTGCTGAAGCTGTCGCCGACGGTGCAGAAGAGGGTCGCCGCCGGGGTGCTGTCCGCCGGTCATGCCCGGGCTCTGCTGTCTGTGACGGACTCGGAGGAGCAGGACCGGCTGGCCCACCGCATCGTCGCCGAGGGGCTGTCCGTGCGGGCCGTCGAGGAGATCGTGACCCTCATGGGCTCGCGACCGCAGAAGCCTCAGCGCCCCAAGGGGCCGCGGGCCGGCTCCCGGCTCTCTCCGGCACTGAACGAGCTGGCGACCCGGCTGTCGGACCGCTTCGAGACCCGGGTGAAGGTCGACCTCGGTCAGAAGAAGGGCAAGATCACCGTGGAGTTCGCCTCCGTGGAGGACTTGCAGCGGATCCTGAGCACCCTCGCCCCGGAAGAGGGTCCGGTCCTGCACAAGGAGATGCAGGACAGTGAGGGGGAGGAGCAGGAGGACTGATCCTCGTGTGACCCCGCCCGACCGTGTGAGGAGCGGGCCGTGTCCGGTGTGCACCGGAACACGGCCCGCTCTTTGCTGGCATGCAGTATCGAGTGCATCGCATCGTGGATACGATGCGAACGGGTATGGCGCATCCACCGGACAGCATCTGCATCTCTGAGTGGGGAGACGGGGCCATGCGAACGATGAGCCGCACCGGACTGGTGAGCGCGGGCCTGGGCCTTGGAGCGGTCGGCGGATTCGTCGGCAGTCTTCTCAGGGGACGGAGCACTCTGTCAGCCGCTCGGTCTGCGGCGGGCGAAGGAAGCGAGGATCAGCCTTCATGGGGCGTCGGCTCGTACCGCTCACGCTGGACAACCTTCAGGACCTTCCCCCACGCTGTCGCTCGTGCGTCTTCTGGGAGCTGGATCCCGTCAGCGGCGAAGCGGCGGTGAAGGCGGGCACCTCCGCGCTCGAGAAGGAGTCCTGGATCTCGGCCGTCCTGCTGGACTGGGGCTCGTGCGGCCGGATCGTCTATGTCGACGACCTGCCGGTCGGCTATGTGCTCTACGCCCCGCCGGCCTATGTCCCGCGCTCGGCGGCCTTTCCCACCAGCCCGCTCTCGCCGGACGCCGTCCAGCTGATAACCGGCTTCGTCCTGCCGGGGTACCAGGGCCAGGGACTGGGCCGGGTGCTGGTGCAGACGGTCGCCAAGGATCTGCTGCGCCGGGGCTTCAAGGCGATCGAGGCCTTCGGTGACGCCCGCTGGAAGGAGCCTGCCTGCCTGCTGCCGGCCGAGCATCTCCTCGCCGTGGGCTTCAAGACGGTCCGGCAGCATCCCGCACACCCTCGGCTGAGGCTGGAGCTGCGATCCACGCTCTCCTGGAAGGAAGACGTGGAGATGGCGCTCGACCGGCTTCTGGGGGCGGTCCACAAGGAGCCCGCGCTCAGGCCGCTGTAGCGTCAGCGCGCTGACACAAGCGAATGGGCCAACCCCAAGGGGTTGGCCCATTCGTGTTTCACGTGAAACGTCACTCGGCGATGAAGTCGGCGAGGTCGCGCTCGATCGCCGCCTTCGGCTTGGCGCCGACGATCGTCTTGACGACCTCCCCACCCTGGTAGACGTTCAGGGTCGGGATGGACATGACGCCGTACTTGGCGGCCGTCCCCGGGTTCTCGTCGATGTTCAGCTTGACGATCTCGATCTTCTCGCCGTGCTCGGCGGCGATGGCCTCGAGGGACGGGGCGATCTGACGGCACGGACCGCACCACGCGGCCCAGAAGTCCACCAGGACGGGCTTGCCACTCTTGAGAACAGCCTCATCGAAATCGGCGTCGGTCACTGCCTTCAGGGCCACGGCTGGCTCCTTATCTTGATCATGCGGTGGGGCGGGGAAGGGGCGAAAGATCAGACAGCAGCGGTCTTCTCGGGCTCCGCCTTCTCCTCGTCCGCGAGGGCGGCGAGGAAGCGCTCGGCGTCGAGGGCGGCAGAGCAGCCGGTGCCGGCCGCGGTGATCGCCTGACGGTACGTGTGGTCGACCACGTCACCGGCGGCGAAGACACCGGTCACATTGGTGCGGGTGGACGGCGAGGCGACCTTCAGGTAGCCCTCCTCGTCCAGGTCCAGCTGGCCCTTGAACAGCTCGGTGCGCGGGTCGTGGCCGATCGCGATGAACAGACCCGTGACGGGCAGCTCGGACAGCTCGCCGGTCTTGACGTTGCGCAGCTTCAGGCCCGACAGCTTCTGCTCGCCCTGGATCTCGGCGACCTCGCTGTCCCAGACGAACTTGATCTTCGGGTCGGCGAAGGCGCGCTCCTGCATCGCCTTGGAGGCGCGCAGGGTGTCCCGGCGGTGGACGATCGTCACGGACTTGGCGAAGCGCGAGAGGAAGGTGGCCTCCTCCATCGCGGTGTCGCCGCCGCCGATCACGGCGATGTCGTGGTCCTTGAAGAAGAACCCGTCACAGGTGGCGCACCAGGAGACACCGCGGCCGGAGAGAGCGTCCTCGTTCGGCAGGCCCAGCTTGCGGTGCTGGGAGCCGGTGGTGACGATGACGGCCTTCGCCCGGTGCACGGTACCGGCGGTGTCGGTGACGGTCTTGATCTCACCGGTCAGATCGACGGAGACGATGTCGTCCGGCACCAGCTCGGCGCCGAAGCGCTCGGCCTGCGCGCGCATGTTGTCCATGAGGTCGGGGCCCATGATGCCGTCGCGGAAGCCCGGGAAGTTCTCGACCTCGGTGGTGTTCATCAGCGCACCACCAGCGGTGACGGCACCCTCGAACACCAGGGGCTTCAGCGACGCACGGGCGGTGTACAGCGCCGCCGTGTAGCCTGCGGGCCCGGAGCCGATGATGATCACGTTACGGACATCGCTCACGGCTTGATTCCTCGTCTCTGGTCTGCGTCGATCGACCGGGGGGAGCCCCTTTCGGAACTCTCACCCCACCCAACGGATCCTACGGGGCGCGCATTCCCACTGTGTCCGGGCACACGCGTACGCATGCCGTGGGGGCGGAGCCGCCCGGCGGGTCACGGAGCCCAGGGAAGTGCTCCGGCGGGTTCAGGGCCTGTGGAAGGACTGCTTGAGCAGCACCGTGCCGGTGGAGCCGGGCTGTCGGCCGACGCAGGCCGCGTCGACGACATAGGCCGTGACCTGTCGGCTGTCGGCCGTGTCGGGCACCACGACCAGATAGGCGGACTTCCCGGCGTAGCTGCCGGTCTTGGCGCCTAGGACGTCCTTGTCCGGAAGGATCGCCTGCTTCACACACTCGGGGACGGCCGTGTTGGTCCCCAGAAGGGTGTGCGCGCTCGCGGTCGAGCCCGGGACGTTCTGCTCGGTCTCGGTTCCCTTCCGGGAGCGCGGGCTGTTGGCCGCGTCCGGGTTCTTCTCCGTGGCGAGCAGGGAGTCCACCTGGTGGTGGACGCTGCTGCCGGAGAAGGCCACGGCAGGCGGGGGCGCCTGGTCGTGAGCGGTGGAGTGCGAGGAGTGGCCGCCCAGCGACTGGATCACCAGGGATCCGGCGCCCAGCGCGGCCACGGTGAGGACAGCGCCGAGCGCCAGGCGCCTGCGGCGTCGGCCCCGGTCGTGCCCCTTGCGTCCAGGCCCGGTCGCAGCGTGCGGACGTCCGGCCGGCCGGTCCGGTGCGAGCGATGTTTCACGTGAAACATGCGCTGCCTCGTCAGCCTGCGCGGAGTCTGGAGCCTGGGCGGTCTCGGCAGCCTGTGCCGCCTCGGCGGCGAGGGCGGCACCGATACGGAGGGCCACGTCGTCGGGCATGCGGTCCGGCACCGGCACGGATCCCAGCAGCCCCCGGATCTCCTCCAGCGACACCTGCACATCCGCGCACAGCGCGCAGTCGTCCAGGTGTCGCCATAGATCCGCGGCGCGCTCCGGAGGGAGGAGGCCTTCGGCAAGCTCGGAGATCTCCGCGACGTCCGGGTGCCCGGCCGTGTCTGTCGTGGAAGTCACGCTCGCCCACCTCCGCCCTTCACTACGGCTGAATCATTCGGTCCCGCGTTCCTGGGGCGTGCGCCAGGAGGCTCCGTTGCCGGTGGGACGGATGCCTGCTGCATCCGGTTCCGTTCCGGGCCGGATTCCCTTGAGCGCCCTCTCGCGTCCCCGCCCGGACCGCCTTCGGGCCGTAGGTGGGTGAGCAGCGGCAGGAGTCTGGCTCTCCCCCGGGCGCACCGGCTCTTCACCGTTCCCGCCGGCACCTCGAGGATCCGTGCGGCCTCGGCGACCGGGTAGCCCTGCATGTCGACGAGGACGAGCGCCGCCCGCTGTTCCTTCGGAAGGGTGCCGAGCGCTTCGAGGAGCTGGCGGTGCACGTCGTTCCGCTCGGCCGGTGCCGAAGCCGATTCGTGCGGCTCCAGCAGCTGCTCCAGTCGCTCGGTGTCGTCGACCGGGGCGGTCTTGCGTGAGGCGGCCTTGCGGGCACGGTCCAGGCAGGCGTTCACGGTGATCCGGTGCAGCCACGTGGTGACGGCCGACTGGCCCCGGAAGGTGTGAGCGGCCCGGTAGGCCGACACCAGGGCGTCCTGGACCGCGTCGGCGGCCTCCTCGCGGTCCCCGAGCGTCCGCAGCGCGACCGCCCAGAGCCGGTCCCGATGCCGCCGCACGATCTCACCGAAGGCGTCGGGGTCGCCCTGCACATGGCGGGCGAGCAGGTCCTGGTCGCCCACTCCGTCGTAGCCGGTGCCCTCCGCCATCTGCCCCCTCCGCTCCGGGTGAGACGTCAGCCCGTGAACTGCACTTCGCCGATGGCCTGCTTGTAGCCGGCCATGGAGTACGTCTGCGGGTCCTCTCCCGAGTACGGCACGGCGGTCAGCCACACGAGGACGTACTGCGTCTTCACCGGCTTGCCGAGCTTCACCGTGACGGAGGTGCCGCTGGTCTGGGCCGAGCCGAGCCGGTGCATCGAGGCCAGGGACGGCGGCGTCAGCGAGTCGGCCGAGTAGAGCTCGACCGTGGTGTGGTCGTTGCCGTAGCGCAGGCTGAGGGTGGCCGTGCTGAGATTCCTCGCCGAGCCCAGGTCGTAGACGATTCCCACGCCCGGCTTGTAGGGCGCGAGCTCCGGGCCCTCGGTGAAGCTCCTGGTGCGCCAGTACGTGGACGGGTTCCCGTCGTACGTCTTGGCCGTGTCGCTGGGGTGCTGGGCGCCTCCGTCGGCGATGAACTCCCGGCTGTCCTTGATGCTTATCCTCGTCGGCTTCGGCGCGGGGTTGTTCTTGTCGCCGTTGTCCGAGGTCTGGCTCTTGTTGGTGTCGTTCGACGTGTCGTGGTCCATCAGCGCGTCCGCCAACTGCCAGCTGCCCAGGCCGAGAGCGGCGATGAGGAGGGCGGAGACCGCCCACTTCAGGGCCTTGCCGGTGCGGCTCTGCAACGGCGGCGGCGGGGCCGTGATCGGCTGCGTGGCGCCCGGATGCGGTGCGGTACGGCCGTACGTGCCCTGCTGGTAGGCGGTGCGCTGGTACTCCGGAGGCGCGGTGAACGCCGGCTCCGGCGGGCGGATGCGCGGCATCTCGCCGATCGCCTTGACGAGTTCCTCCGGCGTGGTGCACGGGGACTCGTGGCGGGAGGCGGTGGCGCCGTCGTTGGCGAGGGCGCGCATGGCCAGCTCGGACAGGCCGCGGTGGACCCCGGCCCGTACCTGGTCCGGGGCGATCAGACCGATGTCCTTGGGCAGGCCGGACAGCCCGTAGGCGTCGTTCTCGTACGGCCAGCGCTGGGTCAGCGCGGCGTACAGCAGGGCGCCGATGGACTCGGTGTCGGTGCGCTGCGGGGTGTCGGAGCTGATGCCGCGCAGCGCGGCGTTGACCGCGAGGCCGCGCAGCCGCCACTGGCCGGTGGAGGTGCGCAGCACGGCGTTCGGGTTCAGCCGCAGATGGGCGAGGCCTTCGCGGTGCGCGGCGGCCATGGCGGAGGCCACCTGACTGACCATCTGGTAGGCGTCGTGCGGTTCCAGCGGTCCGGCCGCGAGAAGCGTGGTCAGCTCGGTCGCGTCGGGCAGCCATTCGTGCACGACATAGACGAGGTCGTTCTCCTCGACGGCGTCGAGGACCTGGACGAAGCGGGGGTCGCCGAGCAGCGCGGAGGCCCGGGCGGCGGCCAGGACGGAACGGGCCCGTGCATGGTCCGCGGGCAGGATGTGGACGCCGACGGCCCGGCGGAGTTTCTCGTCGACCGCACGCCAGCTGCTGAATCCGTCCAGACGGGTGACGCACTCCTCCAGGCGGTACCGTCTGGCCAGCTTGTGGCCGCTGTGCAGTTCGGGAGGCGAGGCCTTCTTCGCGGCACCGTCGGTGCCGCCGCTCATTCCTTCGTCGCTGTCCGTATCCCGCTCCGGGTTCTGGGCCACCCCGTCGGCCGTGGACTGGTCCGCCTTGGCGGTCAGCGGTTGCTCACCGCTGGTGTCTGCCACGTCGACGGCAGCCGTGCTCCGTTCCGCCACCGTCGTCCCTGCCTCCCCATCCGTTGCGCGCTGTCCGACGCCGAAACCAATTGTGCCCATAGTCCGCTGCTATGCACGACACACAGCGGCGGACGATGGTTGTGCCCCTACCCTCGCCTCAGCGCCCCAGACGCCCGCGGACCATTCCCACGAGCGAGTTGAGTTCCTCGATGCGCATCCTGCGGGCGGCGACGAAGAAGACACCGAGCAGGACGGCACCACCGACGATCAGCGCGGCGAACGAGCCGAGGACGCCCTGGCCGAGAGTGTGCCCGATGCCGTAGCAGGCCGCGCCGCTGAGCAGGGCCGCCGGGATCGAGGCGATGCACAGGCGCGCGTAGGTCCGCAGCACCCGGGAGCCGTCCAGGTCGCCGGCGAGCCGCTTGCGCAGCCGCCGCCAGGCGACCCCCACCCCGATGGCGTAGGCGAGGCCGTACGCGGCGGCCATGCCGGCGACCGCCCAGCGGGCCGGGAGCAGGAAGTAGCAGAGCGCGGAGGCTCCGGCGTTCACCACGGCCACGATGACGGTGTTGTAGAAGGGGGTGCGGGTGTCCTCGTAGGCGTAGAACGCGCGGAGGACGACGTACTGCACCGAGTACGGGATCAGGCCGAGGCCGAAGGCCATCAGCATGTAGCCCATGTTGGTGGCCTCGCCGGTACCCGAGGAGCCGAAGATCAGCGTGCACATCGGGATGCCGAGCGAGAGGAAGCCGAAGGCGATCGGGACGATCGCGACCGCGGTGGTGCGCAGGCCCTGGGAGATGTCGTCGCGCACGGCGCCGCCGTCGCCCTCGGCGGCCGAGCGCGAGATGCGCGGCAGCAGGGCGGCCATCAGGGAGACGGTGATGATGGCCTGCGGCAGGCCCCAGATCAGCTGGGCGTTGGCGTAGGCGGCGAAGCCGGTGCCCGCGACGCCGGAGTCCTTGCCGGCCGCCGTGGACAGCTGGGTGACGATCATGGCGCCGGCCTGGTTGGCGAGGACGAACAGCACCGTCCACTTGGCGAGCATCGCGGCCTTGCCCAGGCCGTGGCCCCGCCAGTCGAACCGCAGCCGGATCCGGAACCCGGTCTCGCGCAGATACGGGATCATCGCCAGCGCCTGGACGACCAGGCCGAGCAGCACCCCGACGCCGAGCAGGCGCTGCCCCTGCGGCGGGATGTTGGTGACCTTCATGTGGGAGTCGGCGGCGGTGCCGTAGACCCAGATGAACATGCCGAGCGTCACGATGATGACGATGTTGTTCAGGACCGGGGTCCACATCATCGCGCCGAACTTGCCGCGGGCGTTGAGGATCTGACCCATCACCACATGGATGCCCATGAAGAAGATCGAGGGCAGGAAGTAGCGGGTGAAGGTGACCGCGACGTCGTTGGCCGCCGGGTTGGTGGCGACCGGGTTGGACAGCATGCGCACCAGCAGCGGCGCCGCGAACATCGCGAGACCGGTCAGTGCGGCCAGCGCCACCATCACCAGGGTCAGCAGCCGGTTGGCGAAGGCCTCGCCGCCGTCGTCGTCCTCCTTCATCGCCCGCACCAGCTGGGGCACGAAGACGGAGTTCAGACCGCCGCCGACGGTGAGGATGTAGATCATCGTCGGCAGCTGGTAGGCGACCTGGAAGGAGTCGCCGAGGAAGCCGAGACCGAGCGCGGAGACGATCAGCGCGGAGCGCACGAAGCCGGTGAGGCGGGAGACCATCGTGCCCGCCGCCATGACGGCGCTGGACTTGAGCAGGTTGGCCGCCTTGCCGCCCTTCTTCGCCGGAGCGGTGGTGGCCACGGCAGCCTCGGGCTCGACGGTCACGGCCGGGCCGACGGGCTCCGGCACCCCGACCGGACCCGGCACCGGGGGCTGCCCCGGCCGGCCGGCGGCGGCAGCGGACGCGTAGGCCGCCTCGGCGTACGGGTCGGGCTGCTGCGGGGCCTGACCGGGCTGGGCCTGGTACGGCCCCGGCGCTGCGGGTCCCTGAGCGGGGCCGGGCGGGGCGGCGGGGCCCGGGACGGCGGTGGGGTCCAGGGGCGTGTGCCCGCCGCTGTGCTGCTGGTCCTTGAAGAGATGCGCGAAGGCGTCCGGCTCGTGGTACTCCTCACCGGAGTGCGAGACGAGGTCGTCCACGCCCACGTACTGGGTGGTGCGCGGGTCGTCGCCGTAGGGCAGGTACGGGGACGGGCTCTCCGGCTCGGGCGCAGGAGTCTGCGCCCACACGCGCGGGTCGGGGGCGTACGGGGACTGGGCGGGCGCGGCGTACAGCGGCTGCTGGCGGTCGTGCGGGCCGGGAGCCGGCGGCGGGTGCGCGGCACGGTCGTAGAGCGCCTCGGCGACCGGGTCCTGCGCGGAAAGGTCCTGTGCGCGGTAGGGGTCCTGGTCGTAGGCGTCCTGGAGGTACATGTCCGCCGCGTGCTGCGGCGGCACCTGGCCGGGCTCGGGCGGCGGCTCGGGGTAGCCCGAGCCGGCCGCGCCCTGGCCGCGATCACCGTCGTACGGCGCGTTCATGCTTACCCCACCTCATCGTCCCGGGCCCACCGGCCACGACATCGCTCAACGGTCCACTCTCTCACCCGTCCCGGACGGGTCGGCGCTTTCCGGTGCGGTGTCCGGCGCAGGGTCACTCGGCTGCTCCGGGTCGTCTGCCCCGGACACGGAGTCGGACTCCTCCGGGAGACGGCCGCCGGACGGCCCGGGGTTCCCCGGCTCCTCGGCGCCCTCACCCGCGGCGTCGGGACCGGACTCCTCGGCCCGGCGGGCGGCCGCGCGCTTGCGCTGGGTGTACATCCGGAAGCCGGCGAGGACCAGCAGCAGCACGCCGCCGCCGATGACCAGCATCACGGTGGGCGTGACCTCGGTGACCTTCACGTCGAAGGTGACCGCGTCACCGTACGGCTGGCCGTCCTCGGTGTAGAGCCGTGCGACGACCGTGACCCGGCCGTTGGCGTTGGCCGAGGTGGTGAACTTCACCGACTGGCTGTGTCCGCCGGAGATCTCGACGGGCTCCTCGTCGTAGGCCTTGCCGCCGATCTTCAGGCGGGTCGGCATGGTCGAGGTGAGGCGCAGCACCAGGTGGCCGACCGGCTGCACCAGGTTGTTCTGGACGGTCACCGGGATGGTGGCGCTGCGGCCGGAGAGCTTGGTCTCCGACTTGTCGATCAGTTTGACCTGGTCGGCCAGCTCGTCGAGCCATGCCTTCACGCCGCTGCGGTAGGCATCGGCCCGGCCGCTGCGACCGCGCCACGACGTGGACATCTCCCGGTTTATGGCCAGCCCGAACGGGGTCACCACCCGGGACTGGTCGGAGAGGATCACCCGGAAGCTGTCGAGCTTCCCCTGGGTGCTCGCGATCTCCTCGAACGCCGCCTGCGGCAGCTCTTGCCGGCGCAGCGACGAGGGGTAGCCGGACGTCGACGGAATCCGCGTGGTGGCGTTCGGGTCCGGCTTGTCCTTGGCGGCCGCGCTGAGGTCCTCGGACTGCGACCAGGTGCCGCCCTGGAGCGCCTTCAGCGCCGTCGCCATCGCCTGCGCCTGGCCCGCCGTGGGCATTCGCTGCGGGGCGACGACGATGCTGCGCTGCTTGTCCGTCTGCTCGTTCACCTCGAGGCTCTGGGCCAGGAACTGCTGCACCGCGAGCGTGGCGGCACCCGCCTTCGACAGATCGCCGTCGAACGCGGTGGACAGCCGGGCGTCCGCGACCACCGCCGTGGTGCCGCCGCCGACCGGGCGGGCGGCGGAGGGCGTGTAGGACAGCCCCGCGGTCTCCTGGAGGCTGTCGCTGCGGGCGATCACCCGGTCGGCTCCGGCGGAGGTCGCGACCTTGATGATCGAGGGGTCCACGGCGCCGTCCACCGGCCAGGCGAAGTCGGTGGTGGGTGTGACGTGCAGCACCGTCTTGACGGTGGTGGCGGCGACGTCGGTGGCGTCCTTGAGGTGGCTGAGCGAGCCGGTGACGCGGGTGCCGTTGTGCGCGAGGGAAGCCAGGTCCGGGTCCGCGAACGGCAGCGCGACGACCTCCTTGCCCGTCACCGCCTGTTGCAGGTTCGCCAGCCACTGCTTGGCGACGGCCTGGTGCTCGGCCGAGCCGGGCGTGGTGGTGCCGCCGGCGCCCTGGAGCCGGTAGTTGCCGGTCGCCATCCTGTCGACCGAGGCCAGCAGGTCCGGGTCGATCACCCAGGTGACGTCGAGGTCCTTGCCGAGGTCCACCATCCGGGCCAGCCGGCCGCCGGGTGCCAGCTCCTTGGCCAGGTCGTCGTCGAGGAAGACCGGGGTCTGCAACTCACCGGCGCCGGTCTTGGCCGTCATATGGACCGTGGAGAGCAGCGGCCACAGGAACGTCGTCTTCGTCTTGGTGTCGGCGTCGGACGGCTGCCACGGCAGGAAGGTCCGCTGGATGCCCAGCGGCTGGTCCCAGGGCTGGGCGGCGGTCTTGCCGGACAGGGAGACACCGAACTCGTAGACGCCCTCGTCACCGAGGTCGAGCTTGTCCACGGGCACGGAGATGCTGAAGCGCTCGGCGACGCCGGGGGCCAGCTTGGCGAACTTCTGCTGGTACTTGCCGCCGACCTGGGAGCCCGTACCGCTCTGGAGATCGTCGGCGTGCCGGGCGACGTCGTCGATCGCCGCGCGGGTGGTCAGCGGGGCGCCGACCTCCAGATCGACATGGGCGCCGGTGACGGGCTGTTTGCCGTTGTTGGTCACCGTGCCCGAGACGGTCAGTGTGTCGCCGTCCGTGGGGGCGTTCGGCGTGAGCGAGTCCAGGGAGACGGCCACCGTGTCCGAGGAGGCCGCCTGTGCGGGCGCCGCGGCGGGCAGCTGGAACAGACCGGCCAGCAGCGGTGCCCCGGCGAACAGCGCTCCTGTACGCCGGAGCCACCGGCGGGCAGGTGCGGCACTGGTCCCGTGCAAGTCAGCCGCCTCGGCCACGCGCTCGCCCGTCCCTCGTCGTGTCAGTGGTCGTCGGATTGTGCGTCCACGCATGGTAACGATGCGCGCGAAGAGGAAGTGCCGCGGTCTCCTCCACAAGATCGGGGAGCTGAGGTCTGCCGTCCTCTCTATCCAGTATCGGGGGAAGAGCCGCTATGCGCCGCAAGCACCGTGCTTGCGGCCGGTATGGCAGAGAGTGTCCCCGGCCCCTTATGCGGGAGCCTCCGGGCGCCCGGGGCACGTACCCTCTTCTGTTGTGCCGAACCCCAACGAAGACACTCCCTCTGCCCTGAGCCAGGCGCAGCACCGCGCGGTCGCCGAGCTGCTGCGGGTGGCGCCCGTCGCCGACGACCTCGCCCGCCGATTCCAGGAGGCCGGGTTCTCGCTCGCCCTGGTCGGCGGATCGGTCCGCGACGCGCTGCTCGGCCGGCTCGGCAACGACCTGGACTTCACCACCGACGCCCGTCCCGAGGACGTGCTGAAGATCGTCCGACCATGGGCGGACGCTGTCTGGGAGGTGGGGATCGCCTTCGGCACCGTCGGCGCGCACAAGGGTGGCTACCAGATCGAGATCACCACCTACCGGTCGGAGGCGTACGACCGCACCTCGCGCAAGCCCGAGGTGTCCTACGGCGACTCCATCGAGGACGACCTGGTCCGCCGTGACTTCACGGTCAACGCGATGGCCGTGGCGCTGCCGCAGAAGGAGTTCATCGACCCGCACGGTGGCCTGGAGGATCTCGCGGCGCGGGTGCTGCGGACGCCGGGCACCCCGGAGGAGTCGTTCTCGGACGATCCGCTGCGGATGATGCGGGCCGCCCGCTTCGCCGCCCAGCTGGACTTCACGGTCGCCCCCGAGGTCATCACCGCCATGACCGACATGGCCGGGCGCATCGAGATCGTCTCCGCGGAGCGGGTCCGTGACGAGCTGAACAAGCTGGTCCTCTCCGCGCACCCGCGCAAGGGCCTGACCCTGCTGGTGGACACCGGGCTGGCCGACCATGTGCTGCCCGAGCTGCCGGCGCTGCGTCTGGAGCGCGACGAGCACCACCGGCACAAGGATGTCTACGAGCACACGCTGATCGTTCTGGAGCAGGCGATCGAGCTGGAGCAGGACGGTCCCGACCTCACGCTGCGGCTGGCCGCCCTGCTGCACGACATCGGCAAGCCGCGGACGCGCCGCTTCGAGAAGGACGGCCGGGTCTCGTTCCACCACCACGAGGTGGTCGGCGCCAAGATGACCAAGAAGCGCATGACCGCCTTGAAGTACTCCAACGAGCTGGTGAAGGACGTCTCCCGGCTGGTCGAGCTCCACCTGCGCTTCCACGGCTATGGGACCGGGGAGTGGACGGACTCGGCGGTCCGCCGCTACGTCCGCGACGCGGGCCCGCTGCTGGACCGGCTGCACAAGCTGACCCGCTCCGACTGCACCACCCGCAACAAGCGGAAGGCGGCCGCGCTGTCCCGGGCCTACGACGGCCTGGAGGAGCGCATCGCCCAGCTCCAGGAGCAGGAGGAGCTGGACGCGATCCGCCCGGACCTCGACGGCAACCAGATCATGGAGATTCTGGGCGTCGGTCCCGGCCCGGCCGTCGGCAAGGCGTACAAGCACATGCTGGAGCTGCGCCTGGAGAACGGCCCGATGGAGCATGACGCCGCGGTGGCGGCGCTCAAGGAATGGTGGGCTGAGCAGAGCTGAGCCGCTTCGGGCCGGGCGCGGGGGGTGTTTCACGTGAAACACTCCGCCGTCCCGACGGGCCGAGGGGTCGATGTTTCACGTGAAACATTGACCCCTTTGCCGTTGTGCCGGCCGTCTCAGCGCCGCTGGAAGCGAGCCAGGGCCACGGCGACCCCGCCGTAGATGAGGGCCACCAGGACGACCAGCGCGGGGGAACGGCCGTCCGGCGGGAGCATGAGAGCGGCCACTCCGGCTGCCCCGACGAACGCCACATTGAAGAGGACGTCGTACACGGAGAAGATTCGGCCGCGGAAGCCGTCCGCGACACAGGCCTGCACGATCGTGTCCGTGGCGATCTTCGCGCCCTGGGTGATCAGACCCAGGACGAAGGCCGCGACCAGCAGCGGCCCGGTGGCGAAGGGCAGGCCGAGGGCGGGTTCGAGCACGGCGGCGGAGCCGGAGCACACCACGATCCAGCGGCCCGGGCCGAGCCGTCCCGCTGCCCAGGGCGTCGCCACGGCCGCCGCGAAGAATCCCGCCCCGGACAGGGCGAGCGCCAGACCGAGCAGCCGGAGTCCTTCGTCCGGACTGGAGGACAGGGTGTAGCGGCACAGCATGAGCAGCAGGACGAGGAGCGCGCCGTAGCAGAAGCGCATCAGCGTCATCGCGGCCAGCGCCCAGGCCGCGCTTCTCCGGCCGGGGGTGGTCAGATGCCGGACGGCGGCGAGCAGCTCGCGGGCCGTGCGGGCGAGCGCCGTCCCCAGCCGGGGCCGGTCGGGCTGTGGCTCGGGGCCGAGGAGAGCGGGCGGCATGCTCAGGGCCGCGAGGCCGGCGCACAGATAGAGAAAGGCGCCCAGCAGCACGACGGCGGCATCGGAGCCGGATGCCACGAGCCGTACGAGGAAGGCGAGGCCGCCGCCGGCGGTCGCGGCGAGTGTCCCGGCCGTCGGGGAGAGGGAGTTGGCGAGCACCAGGCGTTCGCTGTCGACCACCCGGGGCAGGGCGGCGGACAGCCCGGCCAGGATGAAGCGGTTGACGGCCGTGACGCACAGGGCGGAGAGATAGAAGAGCCAGCTCGGGGCGGGGCCGAGCATCAGCGCGGCCGTGACCGTGGCCAGCAGGGCGCGCAGCAGGTTGCCGTACAGGAAGACCTGACGGCGCCGCCAGTGATCGAGCAGGATGCCTGCGAAGGGGCCGACCAGCGAGTAGGGGAGCAGCAGGACGGCCATCGCCGAGGCGATCGCCGTGGCCGAGGTCTGCTTCTCCGGGGAGAAGACGACGTACGCGGCGAGCGCGACCTGGTAGACGCCGTCGGCGCCCTGGGAGAGCAGGCGAACGCAGAGCAGACGCCGGAAGTGCCGCAGGCGCAGCAGGACACGCAGGTCACGGACGACGGGCATGGGGCACAGCCTCACACATGCGGAAGGTCCCCGGGTCGGGCAACCCGGGGACCCTCACAGCCCTGGCAGGAGCGTTCTCGTGCGAGCGGTCGCCCTCAGGCGGTTTAGCGCTCGACCTCGCCGCGGATGAACTTCTCGACGTTCTCGCGGGCCTCGTCGTCGAAGTACTGGACCGGCGGGGACTTCATGAAGTACGAGGACGCCGACAGGATCGGGCCGCCGATGCCGCGGTCCTTGGCGATCTTCGCAGCGCGCAGGGCGTCGATGATGACACCCGCGGAGTTCGGGGAGTCCCAGACCTCGAGCTTGTACTCCAGGTTCAGCGGGACGTCACCGAAGGCACGGCCCTCGAGGCGGACGTAGGCCCACTTGCGGTCGTCCAGCCAGGCCACGTAGTCGGACGGGCCGATGTGGACGTTCTTCTCGCCGAGGTCCCGGTCGGGGATCTGGGAGGTGACGGCCTGCGTCTTGGAGATCTTCTTGGACTCCAGGCGCTCGCGCTCGAGCATGTTCTTGAAGTCCATGTTGCCGCCGACGTTCAGCTGCATGGTGCGGTCCAGGATGACACCGCGGTCCTCGAACAGCTTCGCCATGACGCGGTGCGTGATGGTGGCGCCGACCTGGGACTTGATGTCGTCACCGACGATCGGGACGCCCGCCTCGGTGAACTTGTCCGCCCACTCCTTGGTGCCGGCGATGAAGACCGGGAGGGCGTTGACGAAGGCGACCTTGGCGTCGATGGCGCACTGCGCGTAGAACTTCGCCGCGTCCTCGGAGCCCACGGGCAGGTAGCAGACCAGGACGTCGACCTGCTTGTCCTTCAGGACCTGGACGACGTCGACCGGCTCGGCGTCCGACTCCTCGATGGTGGCGCGGTAGTACTTGCCGAGGCCGTCGAGGGTGTGGCCGCGCTGGACGGTGACACCGGTGGTGGGCACGTCGCAGATCTTGATGGTGTTGTTCTCGGAGGCGCCGATCGCGTCCGCGAGGTCGAGGCCGACCTTCTTGGCGTCCACGTCGAACGCGGCGACGAACTCGACGTCACGGACGTGGTAGTCACCGAACTGGACATGCATCAGGCCGGGGACCTTGGACGCCGGGTCGGCGTCCTTGTAGTACTCGACTCCCTGCACCAGCGACGCGGCGCAGTTGCCCACGCCGACGATGGCTACGCGAACCGAACCCATTCCGGTTGCTCCCTGTGTGTACGAGTGAGGCCCTGAATGGGTCTCACGTGGCGGTGTCGTCGGGCGTATCCGTCCGGGGGGTTTCCCCGGTACGGGGCAGGCCGCCCGTCGATCCAGTGGTGGTGTCCTGCTGAGCGGACTCCCCGGATGCGGAACCCCTCAGGTCCCGCCCGGCCCGCTCGCTCTCGATGAGCTCGTTCAGCCAGCGCACTTCGCGCTCCACGGACTCCATCCCGTGGCGCTGGAGCTCAAGCGTGTAGTCGTCGAGGCGCTCCCGGGTGCGCGCCACGGAGGCGCGCATCTTCTCCAGGCGCTCCTCCAGGCGGCTGCGCCGGCCCTCCAGCACGCGCATGCGCACATCGCGCGAGGTCTGCCCGAAGAAGGCGAACCGCGCGGCGAAGTGCTCGTCCTCGTACGCGTCGGGGCCGGTCTGCGAGAGCAGCTCCTCGAAGTGCTCCTTACCTGCCGCCGTCAGCCGATAGACGATCTTGGCGCGGCGTCCGGCGAGCGGAGCGGCGAGGGCGTCCTCATGGGTGCTTCCGGGCTCCTCGGTCAACCAGCCGTTGGCGAGCAGCGTCTTGAGGCAGGGATACAGGGTCCCGTAGCTGAAGGCTCGGAACACACCCAGAGACGTATTGAGTCGTTTGCGCAGCTCATAACCGTGCATCGGGGACTCGCGGAGCAGGCCGAGCACGGCGAACTCAAGGATGCCGGAGCGCCGGCTCATGGTCGCCTCCTCTCGGTCCCACAGGTCGGTCCCGCGGGCCTCGCTGTGCTTCTCAGCGTCTTTATCTCGTGCTGATGTATCGACTCGATACATCAGCACGATAGAACGGCCTGAGGTATGCGACAAGAGGGGCCGCGGTGAACGGGATCACATCACCGATTCGTACGAGGTGAGTTGCCTGATTTGCGGTGAACTTCGGGGCTCGGCGGGTTTTGGCGGTGCGTAGTCTGTGCGGCATGCAGACCACCGGGAACCAAGCGACGCCTGGGGAGCGTCGTCGTCCCCGGTGCAGTACGGGTGAATGCGCAACCGCCCACATCCGTACTTCGGGGGGACCGGAAACCAGCCGCTGTTCCAGGCGCGCACGGGCGCGCCTGCCCGAGGAGTAATCGTTCGATGAGCGAGCACCGTCGCAAACCGCCGCAGCCGCAGGATGGCGGACGTGCCGCGGCCCGGCGCGGCCAGTCCGGCTCGTCCTCCGGTCGCCGTGCGGCACCGCGAAGCGCCACCGGGTCTTCTGCCGACTCCTATGGGTCCAGTTCCTATGGGACCGGCTCCCCTGACCCGGGAGGTGAACAGCGTCCCCCTGGTGGCCGGGCCGAGGCCCGCCGGGCGGCGCAGAAGGGCGGACGCCGCAGAGGCGCCGACAACGCGGGCCCCGGCGGCCGGCGTGGTGGTCCGGGCGGTCCGACGGGCCCCGGGCGCGGCAGGGGCCGTGCGGCGACGGCGCCCGGCAAGAAGCGGATCATCGACTACCCCCGGGCCGAGAAGTTCGGGTGGCGGCGCTGGGTCCCGTCCTGGAAGCTCGTGACGGGCCTGTTCATCGGCTTCCTCGGAAGTCTGGTGGCGGTCGCGGGCATCGGGTACGCGATGGTGAGCGTGCCGAACGTCCAGCAGATCGCGACGGCGCAGAACAACGTCTACTACTGGTCCGACGGCTCGCAGATGGTCGCCACCGGTGGCGAGGTCAACCGGCAGATCATCAACTACGCCGACATCCCCAAGGAGATGCGCTACGCCGTCATCTCCCAGGAGAACAAGACCTTCGAGACGGACAGCGGCGTGGACCCGAAGGGCATCGCGCGCGCCGTCCTGAACATGGCGCGGGGCGGCGAGACGCAGGGTGGTTCGACGATCACCCAGCAGTACGTCAAGAACGCGATGCTGAACGACCAGTCGCAGACGATCTCCCGCAAGTTCAAGGAGATCTTCGTCGCGATCAAGGTAGGCGCCACCGTCAAGAAGAAGGACATCATGGCGGGCTACCTGAACTCGGCCTACTTCGGCCGGGGTGCCTACGGCCTCGAAGCCGCCTCCCGCGCCTACTTCAACGAGGAGGCCAAGAACCTGAACCCGGGCCAGTGCGCCTTCCTCGCGGCCATGCTGAAGGGCGCCACCTACTACGACCCGGCGGGCGCGGTCTCACTGGACCCGGCGGCCACTCCCGACGCGAACAAGAAGCGTGCCCAGCTCCAGATGCAGGACACCCTCGACAAGATGGTGAAGTACGGCCATCTGAGCCAGGCGGAGCGGGCCAAGTACACGACCCTGCCGAAGGTCCAGAACCCCCGGTCGAACAGCCGGCTGAGCGGTCAGATCGGTTACCTGGTCGACCTCGCCAAGTCCTACCTGATCAACAACAGCGACAAGACCCACGTCACCGCGGACGATCTCCAGAAGGGCGGCTACCGGATCTACACGACCTTCGACAAGAAGAAGGTCCAGGCGCTCGAAGCCGCGGTGAAGAAGGTCCAGAAGACGAACATCAAGCCCAAGCTGCGGCCGAAGACGGACACCCACGTCCAGTTCGGCGGCGCCTCGGTGGATCCGTCCACGGGTGCCATCCGGGCCATCTACGGCGGTGAGGACGCGACCAAGCACTTCACCGACAACGCCGACTCGACCGGTGCCCAGGTGGGCTCGACGTTCAAGCCGTTCGTGCTGGCGGCGGCCATGAAGTGGGGCGTGCGCAACCCGGACGGGCCGCCCAACCAGGCCCAGGACGAACGCACCATCGCCTCCCCCAAGAGCCTCTACAGCGGCGAGAACAAGCTCAAGATCCGGAACTACGACCACACCGTCTGGAAGGACAAGGACGGCAACGAGTGGCTCCAGACGAACGACGGCGGCGAGTCCATCGGTCACGCGCCCGACTACAAGATCGACCTGCGTGAGGCCATGCAGTACTCGGTCAACTCCGCGTACGTCCAGCTCGGCATGGACGTCGGGCTCGACAAGGTGAAGTCGACGGCGCTGGACGCGGGCATCCTGGACAGCAGCCTCGCCAGCGCGAACTACCCGTCGTTCTCGATCGGTACCTCCTCCCCGAGCGCGATCCGGATGGCCGGCGCCTATGCCACCTTCGCCGCCAGCGGCGAGCAGAACGACCCCTACTCGGTCCAGAAGGTCGAGAACAAGGACGGTCTTGTCTACCGGCACACCGCCGAGGCCCATGACGTCTTCACCCCGGCCGTGGCGGACAACGTCACCGACGTCCTGAAGACCGTGGTCGAGAAGGGCACCGGTACCAACGCCCAGCTGCCCGGCCGTGAGGTGGCCGGTAAGACCGGTACCACGGACGGCAACAAGTCCGCTTGGTTCGTCGGCTACACCCCGCAGCTCTCCACCGCGATCAGCATGTTCCGCCTGGACGACAACGCGAACAACAAGACGCGGACCTTCCTGGAGATGTATGGGACCGGCGGCAAGGAGGAGATCCACGGTGCGTCGTTCCCGGCCGAGATCTGGCACGACTACATGTTCCAGGCGCTGAAGGGCCAGCCGGCGCAGCCGTTCCCGACTCCGGAGCCGATCGGCAAGGTGCTCAACGCCGCGCCCAGCCCGGCACCGACGCCGTCGGCCACCCAGAGCCCGACCCAGAGCGCGTCGCCGAGCCCGTCGCCCAGTGCGTCCTCGTCCTCCCCCTCGCCGTCGGCGAGCCAGACGTGCAACGGCTGGGGCTGGAAGTGTGACACCACCGGAGGCACCGACACGGGCGGTGGTACCGACGGCGGCCCGTCGCCGTCGCCCAGCGTCACGGACACCTCCACGACCGGAGGTACCACCCGGGGCAACGGCAACGGCAATGGCAACGGAGGCATCTTCGCTGGTCCGACCGGTTAACCAAGCGGTCTGCCCGTTGGGCGGCGCTCAGGCCCGCCCCGTGTGTTTCACGTGAAACACGGGCCGCCGCACCTCCAGGTGCGGCGGCCCTCGGCGTTTTCCTGGGCAGGTACGGCAGGATGTGGCCCATGCCCAGTGCAGAGACGACGCCCGCGAGCGTGCATGAGCCCGAGTACGGGCGGCCCGCCCCGGCGGAAACGGTGCAGCCGACCAAGGAGGACGAGGTCGCCGCGGCCGGCAGTGAGCTGATCGGTGGTCCCATCGGGCGGCGCGCCCTGCTCGGGACCTCCTGGTGGACCCCTGTCCGAGTCGTCGCACTCGTGGCGATCGGCATGTTCGCCCTCGGACTGGTCCAGAAGGCGCCGTGCTATCACACCGCCTGGTTCTACGGCGCGAGCAGCCAGTACACGAAGGCCTGCTACTCGGACATCCCGCACCTCTACCAGGGGCGCGGGTTCGCCGACCATCTCGTGCCCTACTTCGACAGACTCCCGGACACCATCTCGGGAGGCATGGGCTACCTCGAATACCCGGTGCTGACCGGCGTGTTCATGGAGGTGGCCTCCTGGCTGACGCCGCACAGCGGCACCATCCAGCACCAGGAGCAGTGGTACTGGTTCGTCAACGCCGGGATGCTGATGGCGTGCGCGGCGGTCATCGCCGTATGCGTGGCCCGTACGCACCGCCGGCGTCCCTGGGACGGGCTGCTGGTCGCCCTGGCGCCCGCCTTCGCGCTGACGGCGACCATCAACTGGGATCTGCTGGCGGTGGCGCTGACGGCCGCCGCGATGCTGATGTGGGCCCGGAGCCGTCCGGTGGCCTTCGGTGTCCTCCTGGGGCTCGCCACGGCCGCCAAGCTCTATCCGGTGTTCCTGCTCGCCCCGCTGTTCGTGCTGTGCTGGCGGGCCGGCAAATGGCGGGAGTACGCCCAGGCCGTGGGCGGTGCGGCGATCGCCTGGCTCGTGGTGAACCTGCCGGTGATGCTCTTCGCCTGGGAGGGCTGGTCGAAGTTCTACACCTTCAGCCAGGAGCGGGGTGTGGACTTCGGTTCCTTCTGGCTGATCTGGGCCCAGAACACGACCAACCCGCCCAGCACCGACTTCGTGAACTCCGCCGCCATGGTGCTCGTGGTGCTGTGCTTCCTGGGGATCGGCGCGCTGACGTTCGTCGCCCCGCGCCGGCCGCGCTTCGCCCAGCTGGCCTTCCTGATGGTCGCGGCCTTCATCCTCACCAACAAGGTCTACTCCCCGCAGTACGTCCTGTGGCTGGTGCCGCTGGCCGTCCTCGCCCGGCCCAAGTGGCGGGACTTCCTGATCTGGCAGGCCTGCGAGGTGGCGTACTTCCTGGGCATCTGGATGTACCTCGCCTACACGACGAGCGGAGAAGCCCACAAGGGCCTGCCGCCGCACGGCTACCACTGGGCGATCGCGCTGCATCTGCTCGGCACGCTCTACCTGTGCACCGTCGTCGTACGGGACATCCTGATGCCCGAGCGGGACGTGGTGCGCCGGTCCGGCGACGACGATCCCTCGGGCGGGGTACTCGACGGCGCGGAGGACGTCTTCGTGCTCACCAGCGCGGCCCACACCCCGCGGCACGCGGCCCAGTTCGGCACTCCGCAGGTGGACTGGGGGCGCCCGGAAGTGGCACCCCACCAGGAAGGTTCGCTCTGAGCGAACGCGCTGGGCGGCGCATCCGAGGGCATGAAGAAGGCCGTACACGAGGAATCGTGTACGGCCTTCCCGCTGTTCGGTGCGGAGCTGCTCCGGAAGGGGGGTCAGTTGTCCACGAGACGGTCGAACTGCGTGGTGGTGTGCCGCAGGTGGGCCACCAGTTCGTCACCGACCTTCGGCTCCGGCGCGTCCGACGGCACGAACAGGATCGACACCTGCATGTGCGGCGGCTCGGCGAACCAGCGCTGCTTGCCGCCCCAGACGAACGGAGAAAGGTTCCGGTTGACCGTGGCCAGGCCGGCCCGGGCGACGCCCTTGGCGCGCGGCATGACGCCGTGCAGGGCCTTCGGGGCCTCCAGGCCCACCCCGTGCGACGTGCCGCCCGCCACGACCACCAGGAAGCCGTCGGAGGCCGCCTTCTGCTGCCGGTAGCCGAACCGGTCGCCCTTGGAGACACGGGTGACGTCCAGGACGGCGCCGCGGTACTGGGTGGCCTCGTGGTCCCCCAGCCACAGCCGGGTGCCGATCCGGGCGCGGAACCGGGTCTGCGGGAACTGCTGCTGGAGCCGGATGAGTTCGTCCGCCTTGAGGTGGCTGACGAACATCGTGTGCAGCGGCAGCCGGGCCGCGCGCAGCCGGTCCATCCAGCCGATGACCTCCTCGACGGCGTCCGAACCGTCGGTGCGGTCCAGCGGCAGGTGGATCGCGAAACCCTCCAGGCGGACGTTCTCTATGGCCTGGTGCAGCTGCGGCAGCTCCTGCTCGCTGATGCCGTGCCGCTTCATCGAGGACATCACCTCGATGACCACGCGGGCGCCGACAAGGCCGTACACACCGTCGACCGACGACACCGAGCGCACCACCCGGTCGGGCAGCGGCACGGGCTCCTCGCCGCGCCGGTACGGCGTCAGCACCAGCAGGTCGCCACCGTAGAAGTCCTTGATGCGCGCGGCCTCGTAGGTCGTGCCCACGGCGAGGAGGTCCGTCCCGAGCCGGGTGGCCTCCTCCGCCAGCCGTTCGTGTCCGAAGCCGTAGCCGTTGCCCTTGCAGACCGGGACGAGCCCCGGGAACTGCTCCTGCACGTGCTTGTGGTGCGCCCGCCAGCGCGCGGTGTCGACGTAAAGCGTGAGCGCCATGGCCGGACCAGGACCTTTCTCGTGGCTGCGGTGGATCGAAGGGGTGCGAACTGTGAGGCTATGGAATCAAACGGCCGCGGCTCAGCGGCGCGACATGTAGATGTCCAGCGCCTTGTGGAGCAGCTTGTTCAGCGGGAAGTCCCACTCGCCGAGGTACTCGGCGGCCTGCCCGCCCGTGCCGACCTTGAACTGGATCAGGCCGAACAGGTGGTCCGTCTCGTCCAGCGAGTCGGAGATGCCGCGCAGGTCGTACACGGTGGCGCCCATCGCGTAGGCGTCGCGCAGCATCCGCCACTGCATGGCGTTCGACGGCCGGACCTCGCGGCCGATGTTGTCGGAGGCGCCGTAGGAGTACCAGACGTGCCCGCCGACGATCAGCATCGTCGCGGCCGAGAGGTTCACGCCGTTGTGCCGCGCGAAGTACAGCCGCATCCGGTTGGGGTCCTCGGTGTTGAGGGCCGTCCACATGCGCTGGAAGTACGACAGCGGGCGGGGCCGGAAGTGGTCGCGCACGGCCGTGATCTCGTACAGCCGCTGCCACTCGGCGAGGTCCTGGTAGCCGCCCTGGACGACCTCCACGCCGGCCTTCTCGGCCTTCTTGATGTTGCGGCGCCACAGCTGGTTGAAGTTCTTGTGGACCTCTTCCAGGGACCGGTTCGCGAGCGGCACCTGGTAGACGTAGCGCGGCTGGACGTCGCCGAAGCCGGCGCCGCCGTCCTCGCCCTGCTGCCAGCCCATGCGGCGCAGCTTGTCGGCCACCTCGAAGGCGCGCGGCTCGATGAAGTCGGCCTCCAGGTCGCGCAGGCGCTTCACGTCCTGGTCCTGGATGCCCTTCTTGATCGTCTCCGCGTTCCAGCGGCGGATGATCACCGGGGGGCCCATCTTCACGGAGAAGGCGCCCTGCTGCTTGAGGTGGGCCAGCATCGGCTGGATCCAGTCGTCCAGGTTCGGCGCGAACCAGTTGATGACCGGGCCCTCGGGGAGATACGCGAGGTAGCGCTTGATCTTGGGCAGCTGCCGGTAGAGGACCAGGCCCGCGCCGACCATCTCGCCGGTGCGGTCGTCGAACCAGCCGAGGTTCTCCGAGCGCCACTCCGCCTTCACATCAGCCCAGGCCGGAACCTGCATGTGGCTCGCCGACGGCAGGCTCTGGATGTATGCCAGATGCTGCTCGCGACTGATGGTCCTCAGGGTCAGGCTCATTCGGGGCGCTCCTCGGGCTGGTGTGTCCCCATGGGTACAGGGGCTCCGGCTCTCGCGCCGAAGCCTACTGCGCCGTGCGAGCGCCCCGACTGGGGCGTACGGGCCTTGGGGCCGGACGGGTTCAGCCGATGATCCCCCCGAAGAGCCCGCCGTGGGCCATGCCGATCAGGAAACCGACCCCCGAGGCACCGAGACCCAGGATCAGGAAGAAGCGCTCCCGCGTGGTCACCGAGATCCACTGTCCGTACGCGCCGATGCCGATTCCCACCAGGCCGGCCCATGAGGCGATCAGGTGGAGGCCGTGGAAGAAGGACGTGATGAAGGACAGCAGCCCGAGGACGAACGTGGCCGCCGTGAGGCTGTCCTCGAGCGGATGGGGCTTGCCGTCGGTGGCGAAGAGGGAGCCGGCGGTGTTGGGTCGCAATGCCTGGGTCATGGGCACCTCCTGCGGACAGCGGCGCACAGTAGCGCCGCACACACCCGATGTGTACAGAGTGACCGCCCCTGCCGCCGGATTTCAACCGGAAGCGGGTGTGCGGGTAGTCTGTACCGTCTGCACTGGTGTCTGCCCAGACCTGCCCAGGTCACACTGCGGGATCTCCCTGAGGGACCCCCGTTGTCAGTGGCGGCCGATACCGTTGCGTACGCATCACAACCCTCCTGCCACGGAACGACCGTGGCCGCTGAGTCCAAAGGAGGTGGGTTCCACATGCGTCACTACGAGGTGATGGTCATCCTCGACCCCGATCTCGAGGAGCGTGCTGTCTCCCCGCTGATCGAGAACTTCCTGTCTGTCGTCCGTGACGGCGGCGGCAAGGTTGAGAAGGTCGACACCTGGGGCCGTCGTCGTCTCGCCTACGAGATCAAGAAGAAGCCCGAGGGCATCTACTCGGTCATCGACCTTCAGGCCGAGCCTGCGGTCGTCAAGGAGCTCGACCGCCAGATGAACCTGAACGAGTCGGTCCTCCGGACCAAGGTCCTCCGCCCCGAGACCCACTGAGCCTCTCGCTCAGCTGATCTCGGGATTCGAGTAGCACCAAGCAGCCAGCAGCAAACCCGCCGAGAGGTTCCCCCATGGCAGGCGAGACCGTCATCACGGTCATCGGCAATCTTGTCGACGACCCCGAGCTGCGCTTCACCCCTTCCGGTGCGGCGGTCGCGAAGTTTCGCGTCGCGTCCACTCCGCGCACCTTCGACCGTCAGACGAACGAGTGGAAGGACGGCGAGAGCCTGTTCCTGACCTGCTCGGTCTGGCGTCAGGCGGCGGAGAACGTCGCCGAGTCGCTCCAGCGAGGCATGCGCGTCATCGTGCAGGGCCGGCTGAAGCAGCGGTCCTATGAGGACCGTGAGGGCGTCAAGCGCACGGTCTACGAGCTGGACGTCGAGGAAGTCGGCCCCAGCCTGCGCAACGCCACGGCCAAGGTCACCAAGACCGCCGGTGGTGGCGCTCGCGGTGGCCAGGGCGGTTACGGCGGCGGTGGCCAGGGCGGCGGTCAGGGCGGCGGCTGGGGCGGCGGCCCCGGCGGCGGTCAGGGCGGTGCTCCGGCCGACGACCCCTGGGCGACCGGCGCTCCCGCCGGTGGCAACCAGGGCGGCGGCGGCTGGGGCGGCGGCTCCGGCGGCGGTGGCGGCTACTCGGACGAGCCCCCCTTCTAGGCCTTGGATCCGGTCCTGCGGGACCGGCCGGTCGAAGGCGGGCCCACCCCAACTTCTTGATCACACAGGAGAAACACCATGGCGAAGCCGCCTGTGCGCAAGCCGAAGAAGAAGGTCTGCGCGTTCTGCAAGGACAAGGTCACGTACGTGGACTACAAGGACACGAACATGCTGCGGAAGTTCATTTCCGACCGCGGCAAGATCCGTGCCCGCCGCGTGACCGGCAACTGCACCCAGCACCAGCGTGATGTCGCCACGGCTGTGAAGAACAGCCGTGAGATGGCGCTGCTGCCCTACACCTCCACCGCGCGCTAAGGGAAGGGTGACCGACACATGAAGATCATCCTCACCCACGAGGTCACCGGCCTCGGTGCCGCGGGCGACGTCGTGGACGTCAAGGACGGCTACGCTCGCAACTACCTGATCCCGCGGAAGTTCGCTATCCGCTGGACCAAGGGCGGCGAGAAGGACGTCGAGCAGATCCGTCGTGCTCGCAAGATCCACGAGATCCAGACCATCGAGCAGGCCAACCAGGTGAAGGCCCAGCTCGAGGGCGTCAAGGTCCGCCTGGCCGTCCGTGCCGGCGAGGCCGGCCGTCTCTTCGGTTCCGTCACCCAGGCCGACATCGCTTCCGCGATCAAGGCTGCCGGTGGCCCCGAGGTCGACAAGCGCCGCATCGAGGTCGGTTCGCCGATCAAGACCCTGGGCGCCCACGAGACGTCCGTGCGTCTGCACCCCGAGGTTGCCGCCAAGGTCAACATCGAGGTCGTCGCGGCCTGACCGCTGCGCTCGGTCTGAGCAGTGACGACAGGGGCCGCACCCTTCGGGGTGCGGCCCCTGTCGCATGTTTCACGTGAAACGGTCAGCGGGTGGCACCGGTGACGATCCAGCGGCCGGAGCGGCTGCGCAGCCACAGGGTCGCCATGCGGACGACCATCATCAGGGTCATCGCCGCCCAGAGCGCGGTGAGGCCGCCGCCGAGCGCCGGGACGAGCAGGGCCACCGGGGCGAACACCGCCAGGGTGAGGACCATCGCCCAGGCCAGATACGGCCCATCGCCCGCGCCCATCAGAACGCCGTCCAGGACGAACACGATCCCGCAGACGGGCTGCGACAGGGCCACCATCAGAAGCGCGGGCAGCGCCGCCTCCCGGACCGCGGTGTCACTGGTGAACAGCGGGAGGAAGAGCGGCCGGGCGGCCACCACGAGCAGACCGAGGACGACACCGGTGGCGATGCCCCAGTGGACCATGCGCCGACAGGCCTCGCGGGCGCCCAGGGCGTCGTCCGCCCCGAGACAGCGGCCGATGATGGCCTGACCCGCGATCGCTATCGCGTCGAGCGCGAAGGCCAGCAGGCTCCACAGGGACAGGATGATCTGGTGCGCGGCGATGTCCGCGTCTCCGAGGTGCGCCGCGACAGCGGTGGCGATCACGAGGATGGCCCGCAGTGACACGGTGCGGACCAGCAGTGGGACGCCGGCCTGGGCCGATGCCCGGATACCGGCGGCGTCCGGGCGGAGCGAGGCGCCGTGCCGACGTGCCCCCCGCACGACGACCAGCAGATAGATGGCCGCCATGCCGCACTGGGCGATGACCGTGCCCCAGGCCGACCCCGCGATGCCGAGGCCGGCGCCGTAGACGAGGCCCACGTTCAGTCCGGCGTTGGCGATGAAGCCGGCGATGGCGACGTAGAGCGGGGTCCGGGTGTCCTGGAGGCCGCGCAGGACACCGGTGGCGGCCAGGACCATGAGCATGGGCGGAATGCCGAGCGAGGAGATCCGCAGATAGGTCGTGGCGTACGGCGCCGAGGTCGGGGAGGCGCCGAGGAGGCCTACGATGCCGGGGGCCAGTGGCAGGACGACGGCGATGACGGCGGCGCCGAGGAGCAGTGCCAGCCAGATGCCGTCCATGCCCTGACGGAGGGCTGCCCGGAGATCACCGGCGCCGAGGCGGCGGGCCACCGCGGCCGTGGTGGCGTAGGCGAGGAAGACGAAGACGCTCACGGCGGTGGTGAGCAGGGCCGAGGCGACACCGAGGCCGGCGAGCTGAGCGGTCCCGAGGTGGCCGACGATCGCGCTGTCGGCCATGACGAACAGCGGCTCGGCGACGAGGGCTCCGAAGGCAGGAACGGCCAGGGCGACTATTTCTCGGTCGTGCCGTCGCCGGGTGGCCTTGGGTATCGCGGGCGCCTGTGTCATGTGCACCAATCTAATCGTCCACAGGTAAGAGATGCAAAGGGATTGAGACCCTTACTTGAGGTCTCGGGCTGTGTCCTTTCGCGCACCGTTCGAAGCGAGGGTGGGCCGAGTGGGGAAGTTTTTCTTCTGCACAGCCGGTGGACGCTAAAGCCGCAGGTCAGCGTCGTCACCTAGGCGAGATCGAGGGCTTGTTCACAGCACTGTCCACCGGGTCGTGCACAGGTTACGGGCAGTTCTCCACAGCATCCGGGCCGTCGTCCACATGGCCTGTGGATAACCAGATTGGCTGACGGTGCCGACGGGCCTACCGTGGTCCGGCGCCCGCTCCCTTCCCCCGGCCCGGGAAGCACCGCTTCCACGGTCCGGGAACCAGCACAAAACCGACGTGCCACAAGTGGAGTTGGGCATCTCGATTTGTCAGTGTCGTGCCGTACAACTGAGGGCACGGCGAGGTCCGCCGTGCGGACGGGAGGAGGTCGCTCGGTGAGCATTTCCGAGCCCCTGGACGATCCGTGGGCCGACAGCGGACCCAGTGATCGTCTGCCTGCCCGTCGGCGCGCTGACGGCGGCCGGGGTCGTGACGAACAGCATGACCGGGGCCGGGAGAACGGGGACTGGGACTCCGGGGGCTCGTCCTTCGAGCGCGTTCCCCCGCAGGACCTGGACGCGGAACAGTCCGTGCTGGGCGGCATGCTGCTGTCCAAGGACGCGATCGCCGACGTCGTGGAGATCCTCAAGGGCCACGACTTCTACAAGCCCGCGCACGAGACGATCTACCAGGCCATCCTGGACGTCTACGCCAAGGGCGAGCCGGCCGACCCCATCACCATCGCCGCGGAGCTGACCAAGCGCGGTGAGATCAACAAGGTCGGCGGCGCCGCGTATCTGCACACCCTCGTGCAGACCGTGCCGACAGCGGCCAACGCCGAGTACTACGCCGAAATCGTCCACGAGCGCGCCGTGCTGCGCCGTCTGGTCGAAGCCGGCACGCGCATCACGCAGATGGGATACGCGGCCGACGGAGACGTGGACGAGATCGTCAACCGCGCCCAGGCGGAGATCTACGCCGTCACCGAGCAGCGCACCAGCGAGGACTACCTGCCGCTCGGCGACATCATGGAAGGCGCCCTCGACGAGATCGAGGCGATCGGCTCGCGCAGCGGCGAGATGACGGGCGTGCCCACCGGCTTCACCGACTTCGACTCACTGACGAACGGCCTGCACCCGGGACAGATGATCGTCATCGCGGCCCGTCCGGCCATGGGTAAGTCGACCCTCGCACTGGACTTCGCGCGAGCAGCCGCGATCAAGAACAACCTGCCCAGCGTCATCTTCTCCCTCGAAATGGGCCGCAACGAGATCGCGATGCGTCTGCTGTCCGCCGAGGCGCGGGTGGCCCTGCACCACATGCGGTCCGGCACGATGACCGACGAGGACTGGACGCGGCTCGCCCGCCGGATGCCGGACGTCTCGGCCGCCCCCCTCTACATCGACGACTCCCCGAACCTGTCGATGATGGAGATCCGCGCCAAGTGCCGGCGCCTGAAGCAGCGCAACGACCTGAAGCTCGTCGTCATCGACTACCTCCAGCTGATGCAGTCCGGCGGCTCCAAGCGCGCCGAGTCCCGTCAGCAGGAGGTCTCGGACATGTCCCGTAACCTCAAGCTGCTCGCCAAGGAGCTGGAGATCCCGGTCATCGCGCTGTCGCAGCTGAACCGTGGCCCGGAGCAGCGCACCGACAAGAAGCCGATGGTCTCCGACCTGCGTGAGTCCGGCTCCATCGAGCAGGACGCCGACATGGTCATCCTGCTGCACCGTGAGGACGCGTACG
The DNA here is from genome assembly GCF_055581605.1 of Streptomyces sp. NPDC031418. Classification (NCBI taxonomy): domain Bacteria; kingdom Bacillati; phylum Actinomycetota; class Actinomycetes; order Kitasatosporales; family Streptomycetaceae; genus Streptomyces; species Streptomyces sp. NPDC031418. The sequence continues at coordinate 164,261 of NZ_JBVIJC010000009.1, read as the reverse complement.
AGAAGGAGTCACCGCGCGCGGGCGAGGCCGACCTGATCGTGGCCAAGCACCGTAACGGCCCCACGGCCACCATCACGGTCGCCTTCCAGGGCCACTACTCCCGTTTCGTGGACATGGCCCAGACCTGATCCGCAGGGCGCGGTGGAGCTGCGTCCGGGTGGTGGATTCGACGGTTGTCCCGTCAACCGGTGGACTTGGCCGCATGACGACATCTCAGGAACTGTTGCTGCCGGGTACGCGGCGTGCCCTGCTGCACCGGATCGCCGTCGCCCAGTCCGAAGGGCGGGCGCCCTCGCTGGTCGCCGCGGTGGTGCGGGGCGGACAGGCCGTGTGGCACGGGGCGCGGAGCTCGGTGGACGGCCAGGCTCCGGACGAGGACGTGCAGTACAGGATCGGTTCCATCACCAAGACCTTCACCGCCGTCCTCGTGCTGCGGCTGCGTGACGAGGGGGTGCTCGGCCTCGGGGACCCGCTGGAGCAGCATCTGCCGGGTACCGGTGTGGGGGAGGCGACGATCGCCGAACTCCTCGCACACACCGCCGGTCTGGCGGCCGAGTCGCCCGCGCCGTGGTGGGAGCGGACCCCGGGTTCGCTGCGGCCCGAGCTGAGCGATGTGCTCGGTGAGCAGCCGCTGGTCCATCCGGTGGGTCTTCGGCACCACTACTCCAACACCGGCTACACCCTGCTCGGTGCGCTGGTGGAGAAACTGCGCGGCGCGCCCTGGGAGGAGGTGCTGCGCGGCGAGGTGCTGGAACCGCTCGGCCTGCACCGTACGAGCGCGCAGCCACAGGCTCCGCACGCGGATGGATGGGCCGTGCATCCCTGGGCCGACGCCCTGCTGCCCGAGCCGCTGGAGGATCTCGGCCGGATGGCACCGGCGGGTCAACTGTGGTCGACCACGGGGGACCTGGCGCGGTTCGCCGCCTTCCTGGCTCGGGGGGACGACCGTGTGCTCAGCGCGGCATCGGTCCAGGCGATGCGTACACCGGCGGCGCCGGCCGAGCCGGTGGACCTGATGGACGGGGCCACCTACGGCCTCGGTATGCAGATCCAGCTTCGCGACGGCAGGCTGCTCGTCGGCCACTCGGGCTCGCTGCCGGGCTTTCTGGCGAACCTCACCATCAGCACGGAGGACGATGTCGCCGCGGTGGTGCTCGCCAACTGCACCAGCGGACCGCTGCTCGGGGGCGTGGGAGCCGACCTCGTACGGATCGTCGCCGAGGCGGAACCCCGGATCCCCGAGCCCTGGCGGCCGCTGCGCGTGGTCGATCCGGCGGTTCTGGAACTGGCGGGGCAGTGGTACTGGGGGACCAACGCCTTCGGGCTGCGCGTGACGTCCGACGGTCTGCTCGTGCTGGGCCCGCTGAGCGGTGGTGGCCGGCGCTCCCGTCTGCGAGCGAACGGAGACGGCACCTGGACCGGGCTGGAGGGGTACTGGGCCGGTGAGCTGCTGAGACCGGTACGGCGCTCCGACGGCACGGTGAGCCATTTCGATCTTGGCTCGTTTGTGTTCACTCGGCAGCCGTACGACCCGGAGGCCGCGGTGCCCGGCGGGGTGGACCCGGAGGGGTGGCGGGGGATCGGCTGAGGGATGAGCCGGGGGTGTGTTTCACGTGAAACGCACCCCGCCGTGTGGGCGTCCGGCCCTTCAGAGCTGGAGCTTGAATCCCTCGTGGGAGGCGGTGAACCCGAGCCGCTCGTAGAAGCGGTGGGCGTCGGGGCGGGTCTTGTCCGAGGTCAGCTGCACCATCTGGCAGTTCAGCCGGCGGGCCGTGTCGACCGCCCACTCGATGAGCCGGCTGCCCAGTCCGCTGCCCCGTTCGTCGGCGTGGATGCGCACGGCCTCGATGAGCGCCCGGGTCGCTCCCTTGCGGGAGAGGCCGGGGATGATCGTGAGCTGGAGGGTCCCGATCACCCGGTCTGCGCGCACAGCGACGACGAGGTGCTGGTTCGGGTCCGCCTCCAGGTGCTGCCAGGCGGCCTGGTACGGGGTCAGGTCGCCTGGCGACTCGCGCTGGGCGCCCAGGGGATCGTCGGCGAGCAGCGCGACGATGGCCGGGAGGTCCTCGGCGGTCGCATCGCGTATCTCAAGATCGTCCATGGCCGCAGCCTATGCGGATACGTCGAGGGACTCCACGACGCGTACCAGCGGGGCCAGTTCAGGGTTCTGGGACGCCTGGTCGAGGGCTTCGCGGAGGGCGGCGTCATTGGTGGGCCGGGCCTCCTCCAGCAACCGCAGACCGGACTCGGTCACGTTGGTGTAGATACCGCGCCGGTCGGTGGGGCACAGGTAGCGCTCCAGCAGCCCGCGGTCCTCCAGGCGGGTCACCAGGCGGGTGGTGGCGCTCTGGCTGAGGACGACCGCGTCGGCGACCTGCTTCATCTGTAGATGTCCGCCTTCGCCGTCATGCTGCCGGCTGAGCACGTCCAGCAGGGAGTACTCGCGCACGCTCAGGTCGTGCCGGGCCTGGAGGGCGCGCTCGATGTGCGCCTCGATCCGTCCGTGCAGCGCAGAGAGGGCGCACCAGCCCTGGGCGAGGGCGGTGAGCGCGGGGTCCGTCGCTGTCATGGGTCCTCTTCCTCCGTCCAGGAGCGGCTGTCTCCAGGGTAGGGCACCCCTGCAATAGTCATCGCTTGCAAGTATCCCGCGTCTGCAATTATTGTGGACGCACGCAAAGCGCTCCTGCAATCGTTTGGGAAGGTGTACCCCTCCATGCCTCTCGCGCTTCTGGCCCTCGCGATCGGGGCCTTCGGAATCGGCACGACCGAGTTCGTGATCATGGGTCTGCTGCCCGAGGTCGCGGGTGACTTCGGGGTGTCCATCCCCACGGCGGGCCTGCTCGTCACCGGCTATGCGCTCGGGGTGGTGATCGGCGCTCCGCTGATGACCGTCCTCGGGACGAAGGTGCCGCGCAAGCGGATGCTGATGCTGCTGATGGGCCTCTTCATCGCCGGCAACCTGATCTCGGCGGTGGCCCCGGTCTTCGCGGTGATGCTGATCGGCCGAGTGGTCGCCTCCCTCGCCCACGGAGCCTTCTTCGGCATCGGCTCGGTCGTCGCCGCCGGTCTGGTGGCCCCCGACAAGAAGGCCGGCGCCATCGCCATGATGTTCACCGGACTGACCGTCGCCAACGTCGTCGGCGTCCCGCTGGGCACGCTCATCGGGCAGCACGTCGGCTGGCGCGTCACCTTCGGCATCGTCGCGGCCCTCGGCGTCGTCGGGCTCGCAGGCATCGCGCGGCTGGTACCGGAGCTGCCGCGGCCCGCGGGTGTGCATCTCCGGCATGAACTGGCCGCCTTCAAGAACACCCAGGTTCTGCTCGCCATGGCGATGACGGTCCTTGGCTTCGGCGGTGTGTTCGCCGCCATCACCTACATCGCGCCGATGATGACCCACATCGCCGGTTTCGCCGACGGCTCGGTCACCTGGCTGCTGGTCCTGTTCGGCCTCGGCATGGTCGGCGGCAACCTCGTCGGCGGCAGGTTCGCCGACCGCGCCCTCATGCCGATGCTGTACGTCTCCCTGGGCGCGCTCGCCCTCGTCCTGGCGCTCTTCTCGCTCACGGCCCACAACAAGATCGCGGCCGCCGTGACCATCGCCCTGATCGGCGCACTGGGCTTCGCCACCGTCCCGCCGCTTCAGAAGCGCGTCCTCGACCAGGCGCACGGTGCCCCGACGCTCGCATCGGCCGTGAACATCGGCGCCTTCAACCTCGGCAACGCCCTGTCCGCCTGGCTCGGCGGCCTGGTGATCGCGGCCGGCTACGGCTACACCGCCCCCAACTGGGTCGGCGCCGTGCTCGCCGCGGGCGCCCTGGTCCTCGCCGTCCTGTCCGCGGCCCTGGAACGCCGTGACAGCGCCCGCAGCGCCGTGGTCGCCTCCGGGGCGCCCACCGGGCAGCGGACCCCCGTGCACCGCTGAGCCGCCGCAACACCACCCCTCCACCCCCACCAGCCACGTACCGGGACCGCGGCCCCGGTACGCCGGCGCCCACCCTCAGCACCCCCGAGGAGACATCCCCATGTCCACCACCGCCGTAGCCCCGATCACCGTCGAGGACGCCGAGCTGCTCGTCACCACCGCGCGCCGAGCGGCCGAGGAGGCCGGAGCCACCGTCAGCGTCACTGTCCTCGATGCCGGCGGCCACCTGCTCGCCTTCCGCCGGGACGACCGAGCCGTGCTGATCTCCGGCGAGACCAGCACCCGCAAGGCCTACACCGCGCTCCAGCTGAATGCGCCCACCGCCGACCTGGTCGACGCCGTCCAGCCGGGCGGTCTCTTCCACACCCTGCCCACGGCGCTCGACCGGCCGCTGCTCTTCATCGCAGGCGGTGTCCCTGTCCACCGTGACGGCCGGCTGATCGGCTCGATCGGCGTCGGCGGCGGCACGCCGGAGCAGGACCACGCCTTCGCCACCGCTGCCGTACGCGCAGTCGGCTGAGCACCGGCCCGGACAACGCCACGCCGGCTCCGGCTCTCGAAGCCGGGGCCGGCGTTCGCCGTACCGGGACTCAGCCCGCGGCCACCGTCAGCGGCGCGAAGCGCCGGGTCCAGTCCCCCGGGAGCTCCGCGATGCCGTACGTCATCACCGCGTTGAAGGCCACCGACGCCAGCCCCCGGGCCTTCGCCCAGGTCAGCAGCGACTGGTGGCGTACGTCGATATCGGTGCGCAGCGGGCGGTCCGTCCCTGCCGCAAGCGAGGCGATGAGAGCCTTCGCGACTTCTGTGTCACGGGCGATCAGCGGGCCGACGACATGGGTGTGCATATTGGGCCACACGGCGCCGTAGCCGATGATCCGGCCGTTCTCCTCGGCCACCCGCAGCTGGTCGGCGAAGGCAGGCAGCCGGGTGATGAGAGGGGTTCGATCGACGCCGAACACCTCCTCGTCGAGCCGCAGGACCGAGGGAAGATCCTCGGCGGTCGCGGGGCGTGTCATGACGGCCGGTTCGGCTCCGCCGGGGACGAAGCGGCCCATCAGCATCTCCGCCCGGCCCGTCTGCTTGAAGCCCAGCTCCTCGTAGAGAGGCTGACCGTTCGGCGTGGCGTGCAGGGTGAGCGGGGTGGTCCCCATCGACTCCAGGACGTGTCCCATCAGACGGCGTCCGACGCCCTGACGGGCATGCCGCTCGGCCACCAGCACCATGCCGATGGCGCCGAGGTCGGTGCGCTCCCATGAGCCGTACTCCGTGACGACGCAGGCGGCGACGAGACCACCCTCGGGGTCATCGATGCCGTAGCCCTTTCCGGCCGTGAGGAGGAAGCCCCACTTGTGTTCCTCGCGTGGCCACCCCCGATCTTCGGACAGGTCGGCGCAGGCGGCGCGATCGCGAAGGGTCAGACGTCGGATGGGCAGTGCGGCGAGGGAAGGAGTTGGCACGCACGTCAGGCTGACCGACCAGCACCCCTGGCGTCCACCCGTTTCGATACAGACACACGTGCTTTTGGTCATGCCGTCGCCGCGTGGACAGCTCGGAGTGTTTCACGTGAAACATCGGCAGGCGTTTAGCCTCGGGCCATGGCGAGACTGCATCTGTTCGATCTGGACGGCACGTTGCTGCACGGCACCACCGCACCACTGGAGATTTCCCGGCAGTTGGGCCGGGAGGCGGAGACGGTCGCGTTGGAGCGGGCGATCTCGCAAGGGCGGATCGGTCCGCCCGAGTACGCCCTGCGCGTGTACGAGCTGTGGGCCGAGCTGACCGAGGCGCATGTCAGCGCCGCGTTCCAGGGGGCGCCCTGGCTTGCCCGGATCCGAGAGGTCTGGGCCGATATCCGGCGAGTGGGCGACTACTGCGCCGTGGTGTCTCTCTCGCCCTCCTTCTTCGTGGAGCGGCTGCTCGGCTGGGGTGCGCATGCGGCCCATGGGTCCCGTTTCCCGGCCGTACCGTTCGCCGAGCCGGTCGATCCGGCAGGGGTGATGAGCGCTGCGGCCAAGGTGACCATCGCGGACCGGCTCTGCGCGGAGTTCGGCGTGGCACGCGCGGACTGTGTGGCGTACGGCGACTCGTCGTCGGACAAGGAACTGTTCGCTGTCGTCCCGGTCTCCGTCGCGGTCAACGCGGACGCGCACCTGGCCGGCCTCGCGACCCACTCCTACTCCGGCCGGGATCTGTGGGACGCCTATGAACTGGTCGGCGCCGCGGGGTGAGCGAAGGCAGGGCCGGAGGGGCTGCCGCCCGCCGGTCGTCGGCCGAGCGCATTCCGTCGCCCTGGAAGAAGCCTCCCTATCCCAGGTCGGGTGCGTGCATGGCCCGTACCCCCTCGATGTTGCCGTCCAGGTAGTGGCGCAGCGACAGGGGGACGAGATGGACGGAGGCGATGCCGACGCGGGTGAACGGGACGCGGACGATCTCGTACTCGCCGGCCGGTTCCTCCACCTCGGGTCCATGACGCAGGGACGGGTCCATGGACTCCAGCCGGCAGACGAAGAAGTGCTGCACCTTCACGCCGGTCGCGCCGCCGTCCTCACCGATGTGCTCCACGGTGTCCACGAAACACGGGACCACGTCGGAGATCTTGGCGCCCAGCTCCTCGTACACCTCTCGGTGCAGGGCGTCCACGACGGTCGGGTCCCGGGATTCGACCCCGCCACCGGGGGTGACCCAGTAGGGATCGACGCCGGGCTTGGTTCGTTTGATCAGGATCAGGTCGTCACCGTCCAGAAGAACGGCACGGGCGGTGCGCTTGACCACGGGTCGGACGGTCATGGGAGAAATGTGGCCCGGCTGGTTCCACGTGAAACATCGCAAAGCGCCACCGTCCGAGCGCACCGCGTGCACCCGGAGTACCGATGTCAACACCAGCCCGCGGCCGCCCGCAGCAGCCACTCGTGGGCGCGCGCGATCTGCGGCATGGCCAGTGTGCCGGTACGCACCACCAGGAAGTAGGTGCGCAGCGGCGGCACCGCCGGTTCGTGCAGGGCGGCGATCGTGCCGTGGGCGAGGGCCGGACCGCACAGATAGCGGGGCAGCACCGCAAGGCCGGCACCTGCGGTCGCACAGGCGAGGACCGCCCATAGATCGGGGACGATGACCGTGCCCGAGGAGGCCGGGCGGGAGTCGAAGACGGAGGCCCAGTAGCGCGAGACGAAGGGCAGGGACTCGTGGACCTCGACGACGGGCAGATGCTCCAGCGCCGGTGCGCCCTTCAGCCGCAGCGCGTCCGGGTCGATCCGCTCGGCCCAGCGTGGGGCGGCGACCAGCACATGCTCCTCGTCGCAGAGCGCGGTGGCGGTGAGCAGGGCGCCCCGCGGTCGGGCCGTGGTGATGGCCAGGTCGTGATGCCCGGCGGCCAGGCCCTCCAGAGTTTCCTCAGCGGTGCCGAAGGAGGCTCGCAGCGCGAAACCCTGGCTGTCCTCGCCGGTCAGCTCCGTGAGGGCGGGTAGGGCACGCTCGGCGATGAACTCCGGCGGGCCGGCGAGATGCAGCGTCCGTAACGAGGACTCGTCGTCCAGGCCGCTTTCCGCTATCTCCACCAGGGCGTCCAGATGGGGCGCGGCCTTGTGCGCGAGTTCGTCACCGATGGTCGTCGGGGTCACTCCGCGCGCCTGGCGGAGGAAGAGCGGCTTGCCCAGCTGGTGTTCCAGGGAGCGGATCTGCGCGGTGACGGCGGGCTGGGACAGCCCGAGCAGGGCTGCGGCACGCGTGAAGGACCCGGCCCGGTGCACGGTGACGAACGTGCGCAGCAAGGCCAGATCCATGGCATGCCTCCCTGTCCCTGCCCTCCTCCGTCCAGGCAGGCATCAACTATAAATATGTCGATACGTCCCTGTCGCTAGCGTGATTGGACACTGACACTGAGTCAACTAGCCTTGGTCGCGCGGTTCTTCGCACACAGAACCGACGACGGTCCGAGCCACGAGGGGGGAGGTTCGGACCGTCGGTGCGTCCTTGGCACCCGCGCTCATGCCGCCGATTCGTCCAGGGCGCGCAGGAGGTCGGCGATCAGGTCCTCGGGGTCTTCGGCGCCGACGGACATGCGGATGAAGCCCTCCGGGACCGGGTCCCCGCCCCAGCGGCCGCGCCGCTCGGCCGTGGAGCGCACTCCGCCGAAGCTCGTCGCGTCCTCCACCAGGCGCAGCGAGGCGAGAAAACGCTCGGCACGCGCGCGCGTGGGCAAGGTGAACGAGACGACGCAGCCGAAGCGGCGCATCTGCTGAGCCGCGATCGTGTGCGCGGGGTCGTCGGGCAGCCCCGGATAGCGCAGACCGGACACCTCGGGCCGCTGCCGCAGGGCCCGGGCGACGGCCAGGGCGGTGGCGTTCTGGCGGTCGACGCGCAACTGGAGCGTGGCGAGGGACCGGTGGGCGAGCCAGGCCTCCATCGGGCCGGAGATCGCCCCGACGATCTTGCGCCAGCGGCGTACGGCCGCCATCGCATCGGCGTCGCGGCCGCTGACGTAGCCCAGCAGCAGGTCTCCATGGCCGGTGAGCTGCTTGGTGCCGCTGGCCACGGAGAAGTCGGCGCCCAGCTCCAGCGGGCGCTGGCCGAGCGGGGTGGCGAGGGTGTTGTCGACGGCGACCAGGGCGCCGCGCGCGTGGGCCGCCGCCACCAGGCGACGGATGTCGCACACGTCGAGACCTGGGTTCGCCGGCGACTCGATCCACAGCAGCCGGGCGCCGTCGAGCAGCTCCAGCTGTGCGTCACCGACGGTCGGCGCGGTGCGCACCTCGATGCCGTAGGCCGCCAGCTGGGCGCCGACCAGCGGCAGCACCTGGTAGCCGTCGGAGGGCAGGACGACCGCGTCCCCGGCGCGCAGCTGGGAGAACAGCACGGCGGAGATCGCGGCCATGCCGGAGGCGAACACCAGCGTCTCGACGCCATCGCGACCAGGTGCCTCCAGCTCCCCGATCGCGCGCTCCAGATGCGTCCAGGTCGGGTTGTCGTCCCGGGCGTAGGCGTACGGTCCCGACACCTCGCCCGGCAGGTGGTAGTGCGCGGCGAACACGGGTCCGGGCAGGGACGGCTCGTTCTTGACCGGCTCGGGCAGACCGGCCCGTACCGCGCGCGTGCCCTCGCCGGGCCGGCCGTCGTCGTGGGTGGCGTCGGTCATGCGGCCTGTCCCTCCAGCTGCTCCCGTACGGCGCTGAGCAGGCCGGTGCTCGCGGCCTCGACCATGGCGAGGCACTCCTCGAAGCCGTCCCGGCCTCCGTAGTACGGGTCGGGTACGTCGAGGTCGTCGCCGGCGGCGGGGTCGTACGAGCGCAGGAGGCGGATCTTGCGGGCGGCCTCCTGCGTGGGCGCGAGGCGGCGCAGGGCCTTGAGGTGGCTGGTGTCCAGGGCGATGACGAGATCGAGGCGGGCGAACCACGAGGGCTGGAACTGGCGCGCGACGTGCTCGGTGCCGTACCCGTTCTCGTCGAGGACCGAAACGGTACGCGGATCGGCGGCCTCACCCTCGTGCCAGCCACCGGTACCGGCGCTGTCCACCACCACGAGGTCCTCGAGCCCGGCCTCCGCCACGCGCGCGCGGAAGACGGATTCGGCCATCGGGGAACGGCAGATGTTGCCGGTGCACACGAAGCAGACGCGGTAGCTCATGGCGGGCTCAGTCCTCGTCCGGGAGGATCATGTGCAGGGCCCAGGAGACGACCGAGATGATCAGGCCGCCGACCACGGCCGTCCAGAAGCCCTCGACATGGAAGCTCAGCTGGAGCTTGTCGCACACCCAGGAGGTCAGCAGCAGCATCAGCGCGTTGACGACCAGGGTGATCAGCCCGAGGGTCAGGATGAACAACGGGAAGGTGAGTACCTTCAGGATCGGCTTGACCAGGGAGTTCACCAAGCCGAAGATCAGCGCGACCACGATCAGGGTGCCGGCCTTCTTGGCCGTGTTGTCACCGGTGAGGGTGATCTTGTCGAGCAGCCACACGGCGACCGCGAGGGCGCCCGCGTTGGCGATCGTCTTGACTACGAAATTCTTCATGTGTCTGATCGTGGCAGACCAGGTCGGTGATGAGCAGTGAGAGTAGGGCGGCAACGGCGATGAGGGCATTCCGGCTGGACGAACTGGAGGCGGAGCGCGCCGCCCATGAGGGTGCCTACCTTCAGTTCCTGCGGGAGCGGAACATGTCGGTCGGCCTGTACGCCCTGAACGCGGGCGAGCACGACCCCCAGAAACCGCACAACCAGGACGAAGTGTACGTCGTCGTCAGCGGCCGCGCCTCGATCACCGTCGGCCTGGAGACGACCGAGGTGGCCCGGGGCAGCGTGGTCTACGTGCCCGCCGGCGTCGCGCACAAGTTCCACCACATCAGCGAGGATCTGAGGGTTCTCGTTGTCTTCTCTCCGCCCGAGGCGTGACTCCGGCCTCGGGGTTCCCTAGGGGACGGGTCAGGGGAGGACGGGGGTCACGAGGCCCCCGCAGCACCCCTTCGCGGTCCTAGCATCGAGTGCAGAACGCAGAAACCAGACAACGCACGAGACGAAAAGGACGAGGGCGATGCGAGAGATCTTCGCGGGACTTCCGTGGTGGGTGAAGTGGGTCGCGGTGCCGGTCATCGCCCTGATGGTGTTCGGCGGCCTGATTCTGTCGGTGCTCGGCTTCGTGATCAGCCTGCTGTTCAAGGCACTGGTCTTCGTCGCGCTGGTCGGCGGACTCATCTACATCGTGCGCAAGTTCATGTCCAACTCCTCGTCGCGCAGCGACTGGTGAGCGAAGCGGGAGCCGGTGACCCTCAGGAGGATCGCCGGTTCCCTCGGCCGAGGGAAGTTTCCCCGCGAGGCGGTCTGCACCCGCCGCCAGGCGGTTAGAGTCCGGAACTCCCCGCGGGATCCGGCCCCGTGGGCAGCGCAGCCCCCTCCGTGCGCCTTCCCGCACGGCTGCCCCCCTCGCGCTCCGGGAGTGACCCTTGGCCACGGTTGACGTCGCATCGGCAACAGCCCCAGCACCGCCCCCTTCCTCGGCCGCTGCCACCCTCATCGGGTCCGTCCAGCGCGCCCTGCGCCTGCTGGAGACCGTCGCCGTCCATGACCAGGGCGTGCCTGCCAAACGGCTCGCCCGGGAGACGGGGCTGGCGCTGCCCACGACCTACCACCTGCTGCGCACGCTGGTGCACGAGGGCTATCTGCGCCGTGACAAGGGCCTGTTCTTCCTCGGCGACGCGGTCGAACGGCTGAGCGGCAGCGCGGCCCGGCAGAAACGTCGCAGCACTGTCGCCGACACTCTTGCGCACTGGCGCGATTCCATCGGTGTCCCGGTCTACTACGCCATGTACCGGGACGGCGAGATCGAGGTCATGTGCGTCTCCGACTCGCGTGCCGCCCCCGCGGTCGAGGAGTGGGCCGACTTCCGTTCGACCGGCCACGCGCACGCCATCGGGCAGTGCCTGCTCTCACAGCTGGACGAGGAGGCGCGGCGCGACCATCTCGCCCGCTATCCCGTGCAGGCCGTCACCCCGTACACGGTGCAGGACGACGAGACCCTGCTGCGGCGGCTGGCCCGGATGCCCCGCACGGAGCCCGTGGTGGAGCGCCAGGAGTACGCGCTGGGCACGGTCTGCGCGGCGATCCCGATCTCGGTCGGCACCATGGCGGCCACCATGGCCATCTCGCTCCCCCTCCACCAGGCCGACCGCCTGCTGCCCGCCGCCCGTCTGCTCCAGGCGGAGATCGGGCGTCATCTGGGGTCGCTCGCCCTCTCTATCAGTATCTGAAAACTTACTCCTTGTGATCTGCCGTGTACGTTCAGCAAGATTTGACCGGTCAGAGGGACTAATCCCGGCCAATCGATGTCGTAAGACGGGGTAGGCGATGCACGAGTCCGTACAGGCAGAGGTCATGATGAATTTTCTCGTCTCGGAGGAACTCTCCTTCCGTATTCCGGTGGAGTTGCGCTACGAGACAGATGATCCCTATGCGGTGCGGCTCACCTTCCACCTGCCCGGTGATGCGCCGGTGACCTGGGCTTTCGGACGCGAACTGCTGATCGACGGGGTCGGCCGGCCCTGCGGGGAGGGTGATGTGCACATCGCCCCCGCGGATTCCGAGGTGCTCGGTGAGGTCCTGATCAGGCTTCAGGTGGGCAGCGACCACGCTCTGTTCCGTTCCTCGGCGCCGCCGCTCGTCGCCTTCCTGGACCGTACGGACAAGCTGGTGCCGCTCGGCCAGGAGGGCGCGCTGGCCGATTTCGACGCTCACCTGGACGAGGCCCTGGACCGGATCCTGGCCGAGGAACAGAGCGCCGGCTGAGGAGACGAGACACGGGGCGTCGGACGCTCCGCCACACCGCATGGAACGGTGCAGTAACGCTTCTGCGGATGTTGGTCACGCGGCGAGGCGGACGGCGCCCCCGGGCTCATCGCTTGCGGCGGCGGCCCCGGCCACCCCGCGCCGGTACGGGCTGGGCGCCGACGGGCGCCTGGCCGTCCGGCCCCGGACGGTCGGCCGCCACCACCAGCGCGGCGAGCGCGGTGGTGACCGGGACCGAGGCGACCAGACCGATCGATCCCACCAGCGTGCGCACGATCTCCTCGGCGACCAGCTCGCTGTTGGCCACGGTGCCCACACTGCTCTGGGCGATCGAGAACAGCAGGAGCAGCGGCAGCGCGGCACCGGCATAGGCGAGGACGAGCGTGTTGACCACGGAGGCGATGTGGTCGCGGCCGATGCGGATGCCCGCCCGGTACAGCCCGCGCCAGCCCATCGAGGGGTTGGCCTCGTGCAGTTCCCAGACGGCCGACGTCTGGGTCACGGTCACATCGTCCAGGACGCCGAGCGAGCCGATGATGACACCCGCCAGCAGCAGACCACTCATGTCGATCTTCGGATACAGGCCATGGATCAGGCCGGTGCTGTCGTCGGTGTTTCCGGTCAGCGCGGCCCAGCCGATGAACAGCGAGCCGAGCAGACCGATCAGCGACAACGAGATCAGCGTGCCGAGCACGGCCACCGAGGTACGCGCCGACAGGCCGTGGCACATGTACAGAGCTATCAGCATGATGGCGCTGGAGCCGACCACGGCCACGAGCAGCGGGTTCGAGCCCTGGAGGACCGCCGGCAGGATGAACAGGGTCAGCACGAGGAAACTCACGGCCAGCGCCACCAGTGCCATGACACCGCGCAGCCGGCCCACCACCACGACGGCGATCGCGAAGATCCCCGCGAGCAGAGCCATCGGGAACTTCCGGTCCACATCGGTCACCGAGTACTGGAGGTCCTTCGGCGCCGACGGCTCGTAGGCGACGACGACCTTCTCGCCCTGCTCCAGCTGGCGTGACTGGTCCGGCTGCACGATCTCGGTGAACGTACGGCCCTTGTCCTTGCCGGTGTCGACCCGGACGGTGGCCTTCTTGCAGGAACCGCCCGCCTCCTGGACCGCAGAGGTGCCCTCGGCGGTGGAGGTGTCACCGGTCGGGGTCTCACCGGAGGCGTTCACCGAACGGCAGCTCACGTCGATGACCCGGGTGACCGTGGCCTGCTGCGTCTGCCGGTCGAAGCCGACGCCGCTGCGCTTGTGCGAAGGAGCTCCCCCGGGCCAGAGAACGACCAGGCCGACCACGACCGCCGCGGTGAACGGGATCAGGATCGCCGCGATGACCTTGCGGAGATGCCGGGAGACCGGTACGGCGGGGCCGTGGCTGTGACTGTGGCTGTGTCCATGGCCATTTGCGTGGCCCTGGCCGTGTCCGCCACCGGCCGCACGGCTGCCGTGGTCCCGTTCGCCGTCCCGGACCGAGCTGTCCGGGCGGGGCGGCTCGGGCGGCTGATACGGGTACTGCTCCATGCTGGTCATCGCCGCATCATCGCAAGAACGGTGGGGGCCCACTGTTCATCACGCCACACATGACGCTAGCGTGGGGGCACCTTTGCACACGCGGGAGCTCGGAGCACCGGGCTGAGAGGGCGCTGACCTTCGTACTCGCGATGTTTCACAGGGAACGAGCGATGTTCCACGTGAAACATCGGTGGACGGAAGCCGCTGCGTCGACCGCCGAACCTGTTACCGGGTAATGCCGGCGTAGGGAGTAGGTCTCATGACCAACAAGGACGCACGCACGCCTGCCTCTGTTCAGGACGAGAAGTCCCAGGAGGCCGGGAAGTCCATCGGATGGCACAAGGCATACGTCGAGGGCTCCCGCCCCGACCTGCGCGTGCCGGTCCGCCAGGTGCACCTCACCAACGGGCAGTCGGTCACGCTGTACGACACGTCAGGCCCGTACACCGATCCCCTCCAGGAGACCGACGTCCGCCGGGGACTGTCGGCCCTGCGGGAGAACTGGATCATCGCCCGCGGCGACACCGAGGAGTACGCGGGCCGTCCCGTCCGTCCGGAGGACGACGGGATCAAGCACACCTCGCCCCGGGGCGGACTGCGCAATCTCGACGCCGTCTTCCCCGGCCGGCCGCGCCAGCCGCGCCGGGGCCGGGACGGCCAGGCGGTGACGCAGCTCGCCTACGCGCGCCGGGGCGAGATCACTCCCGAGATGGAGTTCGTGGCCCTCCGGGAGAACGTCTCTCCCGAGGTGGTCCGCGAGGAGATCGCGGCGGGCCGCGCGGTGCTGCCCGCCAACGTCAACCACCCGGAGATCGAGCCGATGATCATCGGCAAGCGGTTCCTGGTGAAGGTCAACGCCAACATCGGCAACTCCGCGGTGACCTCCTCCATCGAGGAGGAGGTGGAGAAGATGACCTGGGCGACCCGCTGGGGTGCCGACACAGTCATGGACCTGTCCACCGGCCGCAACATCCACACCACCCGCGAGTGGGTGCTGCGCAACTCCCCCGTCCCCATCGGCACGGTGCCGCTCTACCAGGCGCTGGAGAAGGTCGACGGCAAGGCCGAGGAACTGACCTGGGAGATCTACAAGGACACCGTCATCGAGCAGGCCGAGCAGGGCGTGGACTACATGACGGTCCACGCGGGCGTCCGGCTGCCGTACGTGCCGCTCACCGCCAACCGCAAGACGGGCATCGTCTCGCGTGGCGGCTCGATCATGGCCGCGTGGTGTCTGGCGCACCACAAGGAGTCGTTCCTGTACGAGAACTTCGAGGAGCTGTGCGAGATCCTCGCCGCCTACGACGTCACGTACTCGCTGGGTGACGGCCTCCGGCCCGGTTCGATCGCCGACGCCAACGACGAGGCGCAGTTCGCGGAGTTGAGGACGCTCGGGGAACTCAACCGGATCGCCAAGCGTTTCAACGTACAGACGATGATCGAAGGCCCCGGGCACGTCCCGATGCACAAGATCAAGGAGAACATCGACCTTCAGCAGGAGATCTGCGATGAAGCTCCGTTCTATACGCTCGGCCCGCTGACCACGGACGTCGCACCGGCCTACGACCACATCACCTCCGGCATCGGCGCCGCGATGATCGCCTGGTGGGGCACGGCGATGCTCTGCTACGTCACGCCCAAGGAGCACCTGGGCCTGCCCAACCGGGACGACGTCAAGACGGGTGTCATCACCTACAAGATCGCCGCCCACGCGGCGGACCTCGCCAAGGGGCACCCCGGCGCGCAGGAGTGGGACGACGCGCTGTCCGACGCCCGCTTCGAGTTCCGGTGGGAGGACCAGTTCAACCTCGCCCTGGACCCGGACACGGCGCGGGAGTTCCACGACGAGACCCTGCCGGCCGAGCCCGCCAAGACGGCCCACTTCTGCTCCATGTGCGGGCCGAAGTTCTGCAGCATGAAGATCTCGCAGGACATCCGCCGCGAGCACGGCGGCAGCCAGGCCGAGATCGAGGAGGGGATGGCGCAGAAGTCCCAGGAGTTCGCGGCCGCGGGCAACCGGGTCTATCTGCCGATCGCCGACTGATCCGGCGCGCGGTGAACTCGCCCCGTCCCAGGTCTCCTTGAGGGGGCCCTGCACACGAGCGGGCTCGCGGCTGACCGGAGTGGTGGTGCCACACCGGCTCGGCCGCGCGGCCCGCCCCACTGGGCTCACGTCCGCTCGGCTCACGCCCGCCCAGGAGGCGGGCCGGGCTACTCGGGCTGGTGGTTCGGGCCGTCGAAGTCCGGGCTCGTGTAGTCCGGGCTGGTGAAGCCCGGGCGGCCGGACGCGCTGCCGGCGTCGGGGCTGCTGAAGCCGGGACGGTCGTAGCCCAGACGCGGTATACGGCCGCTCGGGGCCGGCGGGGGCGTGCGGTGGAGCGCGGGCGGGCCGGACGCGGCCAGCGCCTCCCGCAGAAACGGCAGGATGCCGCGCTCCAGCAGCGCGCCCAGCCAGGCCTGCCTGGCCCTGGCCAGCTCCTCGTGCGCCGCGTCGCGAGCCTGCGCCTCGGGCGAGGTGCTGTTGCGCAGTGCGGTCAGCAGCAGGCCGACGGCGGCGAGCAGGATCGCGGCCGCCGTCACCGCGCCGAACACCCAGCCGGTGGTCAGCATGGTCTGGGCGAGGGACTGCTCCGGGTTCAGCATCTTCAGGATGTAGCCGACGAGCAGGAAGATCGCCGCGGCCGTGCCCGACAGGACGGGCGCCAGTACGGCGACGACCGCGATGGCGCCCGCGCCGCTGTTCTCGGCGTCGTCGCCGAGGCCGGTGGCGGGGCCCGTCGTGTCCTCGTCCGGTTCCGTGGAGCCGGAGTCGGCCGGCGACGAGGGGGTCATCGCCGGCTGGCGCAGCTCCTGGCGGAGTTTCACATAGTGCTGGTACTCGGCCGCCGCGGCCTGGGTGATCAGGGCGGTGGCGTTGAGGGCCATGGTGCGCAGCTGCTCGGGATTGAGCCGCTGTCCGACACCGGTCAGTTCCGGTCGGTGTGGTGCGGAGCGCAGCGCCTCATCGAGGAGCCGCTCGAATTCCTGGCGGTCCTCGCTCTGAAGATGCTGCGGAACGCTGTTCATGTGCATCCCCCGGTGCTCCGTAGGGCTTGGGGCTCGCACGCCGGCGAGCCGTCGGGCAGAAACGGAGGGGAGCCTGCTACGGATACGCCGATGGTAGAGCCGTGACGGCACACGGTGACAGGGGGTTGCCGGAAATTGGGGTCCGGCCTGCACGTATCTCCGCCGGGGGACGCCTGCCCGGCGAACCGTCAGTTTTCCAGAGGGAGTTGTTCGACGAGCAGCTTTCCGGCCATGGTCACTCCGCCGTCCATGGCGATGGCGAGCCCGTCGGCGTAGACATGCGGTCCCTCGACGACCGGGCCGGTGCCCTCCTCGCCGTCCTCGGAGCCGACCTCGCCGAGCAGGTAGGGAATGGGGCTGTGCCCGTGAACGACCCGGGTGCCGCCGTACGTATCGAGAAGGGAGCGCACGGCGGCCGCGCCGCCCTCGTCGCGGAAGGAGAAGCGCTTGGTGAACTTGCGGAAGAGATCCCAGACCTCGTCGGCGTCGTTGCGGGTCAGGGTCTCGCGGACGGTGTCGTTGACGGCCTCGATCGAGTCCCCGTAGTCGAGATACGCGGTGGTGTCGGAGTGCAGCAGCAGATAGCCGTCGACCTCCTCCACGGCGTCCAGGCGGGCCATCCACTGAAGGTGGTGGTCCTGGAGGCGGTCCATGTCGGTCTTCTGGCCGCCGTTGAGCAGCCAGGCCGCCTGGAAGGTGGCGGTGCCCGCGCCGGAGTTGACGGGGGTGTCGCCGAACCGTTTGGCGCCGAGCAGCAGCAGCTCGTGGTTGCCCATCAGGGCCTTGCAGTAGCCGCCGGCCGCGGCCGCCTCGGCGGACAGCCGCATGACCAGGTCGATGACGCCGATGCCGTCCGGACCGCGGTCGGTGAAGTCGCCGAGGAACCACAGCCGGGTGGTGCCCGCGCACCACTGGCCGGAGGCGTCGATCAGCCCCCGGTCCTGCAAGGCGGCCACCAGTTCGGCGAGGTAGCCGTGGACGTCGCCGACGACGTACAGCGGTCCGGGACCGGCCGCCGGCTGCGGAGCCGGGGCGGCGGGCGCCGGGTCCACGGGCAGCTGGAGCGTGTCACCTCGGTTGATGACGGGCAGGTCGCGCTGGGTGGGCGTGTAGTCCCCCGGGTAGGCCGTGTCGGCGGGCGGGACGGCGTCGCCGGGATGGACCTGGTGGACGTACGGACCGGTCTCGTGGACGTACGCGGGTACCCGGAAGTCGCGCAGCGTCGCCGTCCGCTCCACCTCGGGTCCCTGACCGGCCCCCTGAGTCATCAGACCCCTCCACCATCGCGCCGCATCTGCACCGCTTCGGACTGCCTGGTCGCAGCGGTCCGCGGTGTCGTGGGCCCATCATAGGAATGCGCGTCGCGCCGTGTGATGACCCAGGGGTGGTGAATCGGAACAAGACTCCGGTTCGCCGCGGCTTTCGCCCCGTTTGGGCAGGTGTTCGGCTGACAGCGGAGGCGCTGGCGGCCGCTTGCCGGTCCTGCGGTGCCGGGTACGACCGGTCCGTGGGGTGCCGGCCGACGCGCGGCGACCGGTCGGGCACGCGGCGGACGACCCTCCACGACCGTGGGTGATCCGTCGTCCGCGCGCCGTCCGGCCTTCGCTGCCCCCGGCCTTCGCTGCCCCTGGGCGCCGCTCGCCCGGCGGCTATGCCTCGTCCGGTGACCGCGGTGGACTGACCGTGGTCCGCGGGGGGCGGCGCTGGGAGGAGGTGCGCACGATCAGTTCGGTCGGTATCACCTGCTCGACCGGGTGGTCCGAGTCGACGCCCTCGATGGCGTCGATGAGCAGCTGCACCACGGCGGTGCCGATGCGGCGCGGCTTCAGCGACAGCGTGGTGATGGGCGGCTCGGTACTGGCGTACACGGTGGACTCGCTACAGCACACCAGCAGCAGGTCCTCCGGGACCCGGAGCCCGTAGCGGCGGGCGGCGGCCAGCAGGTCGGTGCCGTTGGGGTCGAACAGGCCGTAGACGGCGTCGGGCCGGTCGGGGCGGGCGAGCAGCCGGTCGGCGGCGACGGCACCGGCGCACGGGTCGTGCGCGGGGTAGGCCTCGTAGACCGGATCCTGGCCGACGCGCTCGCACCAGCGCAGGTAGGCGGTGGTGGACAGATGGGTGTAGGTGTCCGTCGTGGTGCCCGTGAGCAGCCCGATACGGCGGGCGCCGGCGTCGGCGAGGTGGTCGAGGATGCCGAGGACGGCGGCCTCGTGGTCGTTGTCGACCCAGGCGGTCACGGGGAGCGAGCCGACCGGGCGGCCGTCGGATACGACGGGCAGTCCCTGGCGGACCAGTTCGCTGACCATCGGGTCCTGGTCGGAGGGGTCGATCACGACGGTGCCGTCCAGGGCGACGTTGGACCACACGTCGTGCCGGGAGGTCGCGGGCAGGATGACGAGGGCGTAGCCGCGGGCGAGCGCCGCCGAGGTCGCGGCCCGGGCCATCTCGGCGAAGTACGCGAACTCCGTGAAGGTGAAAGGTTCATCCCCGTACGTGGTCACCGTCAGGCCGATGAGGCCGGACTTGCCGGTACGGAGGGTTCGGGCGGCGGCCGAGGGTCGGTACCCCAGCCGGTCGGCGACCTCACGGACATGGCGCCGGGTGGCATCCGGGAGCCGGCCCTTGCCGTTGAGGGCGTCGGAGACGGTAGTGATGGAGACTCCGGCGGCGGCGGCCACGTCCCTGATGCCCGCTCGGCCCGGCCGGCTGCCTCGACGTGAGGTTTCCGCGCGGCTCACCTGATGCTTCCCTGCTGCTGTCATGGCGAGCCGATAGTAGGGCTCATGCGGTGGGGTAGTGCGGACGCATATGCACGCGTTGACAGGCACGTTTCTGCAAGGTCATGGGTAGTCAACTTCCTTTGAAGTAAAGGTAGTTGAGCGGTTCAGTAGGAAGACGTGTCGTGGTGACGCGTATGAACCTGCCAAGTGCCCGATGTCTCGAAGAGGTCTCAACTCACCTTCACGGGGGACGCGCGCCACGGCGTGAGCCACCGGCGCGTAGATATATGTACGGCGCGCCCCCTGAAACGTACGCCTTCGTGCGGTGATGCCCGTGATGACAGGGGGATCGACGTGGTTTGCCCGCAGCCAGTACTCAGGACTGCCGAATCCTCATAAGGTGAGGAGTATTGGAAGCCGGCGGCGTCGACGGTCCGCTGGTGGTCGCGAGGAGGACTGCGGTGAGCGAGACGAGCCCCAAGCTGCGCGCCGAGCTGGAGGGTATCCCCACCTATAAGCCGGGCAAGCCCGCCGCGGCCGGCGGGCCGGTCGCCTACAAGCTGTCCTCCAACGAGAACCCGTACCCGCCGCTGCCGGGCGTCATGGAGTCGGTGACCGCCGCGGCCTGCAACTTCAACCGCTATCCCGACATGGCCTGCACCGGCCTGATGGACGAGCTGTCGGACCGGTTCGGCGTCCCGGTCTCCCACCTGGCCACCGGCACCGGCTCGGTCGGTGTGGCCCAGCAGCTGCTCCAGGCGACCAGCGGCCCCGGCGACGAGGTGATCTTCGCCTGGCGGTCCTTCGAGGCGTACCCGATCATCACGCAGATCAGCGGTGCCCGGGCGGTGCCGGTGCCGCTCACGCCGGGCGATGTGCACGACCTGGACGCGATGGCGGAGGCGATCACCGACCGGACCCGGCTGATTTTCGTCTGCAACCCGAACAACCCGACCGGCACGGTGGTGCGGCGGGCCGAGCTGGAGCGCTTCCTCGACCGGGTGCCCAGCGATGTGCTGGTGGTGCTGGACGAGGCGTACCGCGAGTTCATCCGGGATCCCGAGGTGCCCGATGGTGTCGAGCTGTACCGGGAGCGGCCCAACGTCTGCGTCCTGCGCACGTTCTCCAAGGCGTACGGCCTTGCCGGACTGCGCGTCGGGTTTGCGATCGCCCATGAGCCGGTGGCGGCGGCGCTGCGCAAGACGGCGGTGCCGTTCGGCGTGAGCCAGCTGGCGCAGGAGGCGGCGATCGCCTCGCTGCGGGCCGAGGACGAACTGCTGGGCCGGGTCGGCTCGCTGGTGTGCGAGCGCACGCGCGTGGTCGACGCGCTGCGGGCCCAGGGCTGGACGGTGCCGGAGACGCAGGCCAACTTCGTATGGCTGCGGCTGGGGGAGCGGACGGTCGCGTTCGCGCAGGCCTGTGAGGAGCACGGAGTGGTGGTCCGGCCGTTCCCGGGCGAGGGTGTGCGGGTCACGATCGGCGAGACCGAGGCGAACGACATCTTCCTGAAGGTGACGGAGGCGTTCCACAAGGAGCTGTAGCTCCGCGTCCGCAGTGGTTGTAGCCCGACGTCGGCGGGGGCGGGTGTCTCGCTCCCCGCTCTACTCGTCGATCAGTTCCACCCGGATGGGGTCGCCGGCCCGTGCGGTCGCCAGGACGTCGGCGTCCCCGTCCACCCGCCCGAGGATGTTGCACGGGCTCGCGAGGCGGCACTCGGTCCCTCGCGAGATCGGTGTGGGGCCGTAGGGGAGGGCGAGCGAGTCGCCGTCCGTCCAGAACGCCACCGTGCCCGGCTCCACGACCTGCCGGGCGTCCGTTTCACGTGAAACAGAGACGCCTGTGTCGAAATAGACCTCCTCGCCCCATGTCTGAGCGGTAGCGGCGAGAGGCAGTGCCTTTGCCAGGGCCTGCGCGGTCGGTGTGGTGCCGTCGAGGGTCGCGGTGAGGTTTCCCGCGGGCCAGGAGATCCGTATCTGCATGGCGCGCAATTCAACAAGATGTTGAAGTCGCTGCCAAGGTCTTGACGCCATGGCGATAGAGCCACCCCACCCTGCCGGGCTGAAAATCAGTGCGTCATAATGGCTTGTGAATGTGAACGCGTTCACAAGCGTGTCCCGGTTGCTCCATTATGTGCGCGACAAAAGGGGCAAACCGCCGCTACCACGGCGAAGTAAGGAGCTGACGACGTGGACTTGGCTTTGGCGCCGGAGACACTGGCGCGCTGGCAGTTCGGCATCACCACCGTCTACCACTTCCTGTTCGTCCCGCTGACGATCTCCCTGGCCGCGCTCACGGCCGGGCTCCAGACCGCCTGGGTACGTACGGACAAGGAGAAGTACCTCAGGGCCACCAAGTTCTGGGGCAAGCTTTTCCTGATCAACATCGCCATGGGTGTGGTCACCGGCATCGTGCAGGAGTTCCAGTTCGGCATGAACTGGTCCGATTACTCCCGCTTCGTCGGTGACATCTTCGGCGCCCCGCTCGCCTTCGAGTCGCTGATCGCGTTCTTCTTCGAGTCCACGTTCATCGGGCTGTGGATCTTCGGCTGGGACAAGCTGCCCAAGAAGATCCACCTGGCCTGCATCTGGATGGTGTCGATCGGCACGATCCTGTCGGCGTACTTCATCCTCGCGGCCAACTCCTGGATGCAGCACCCCGTCGGCTACCGGATCAACAAGGCCAAGGGCCGTGCCGAGCTGACCGACTTCTGGGCCGTGCTGTCCCAGAACACCGCACTGAGCCAGGTCTTCCACACCCTGTCCGCCGCCTTCCTGACCGGTGGCGCCTTCATGGTGGGCATCGCGGCCTACCACCTGGCCCGCAGGAAGCATGTGCGCGTGATGAAGACCTCGCTGCGGCTGGGCCTGGTCACGGTGGTCATCGCCGGTCTGCTCACCGCCGTCAGCGGCGATGTGCTCGGCAAGGTGATGTTCAAGCAGCAGCCGATGAAGATGGCGGCCGCCGAGGCGCTGTGGGACGGCCAGAAGCCGGCACCGTTCTCGATCTTCGCGTACGGCGATGTGCAGAAGGGCCACAACACCGTGGCCGTGGAGATCCCCGGCCTGCTGTCCTTCCTCGCCAACGACGACTTCACCTCGTACGTCCCCGGCATCAACGACGTCAACAAGGCCGAGCAGCAGAAGTTCGGGCCCGGTGACTACCGGCCCAACATCCCCGTCGCCTTCTGGGGCTTCCGCTGGATGATCGGCTTCGGCATGGCCTCCTTCGCCCTGGGCCTGGCCGGGCTCTGGCTGACCCGCAAGAAGTTCATGCTCCCCCGGCATCTGCGGGTCGGTGAGGACGAGGTGCCGCACCTGGTGCTCTTCAAGAGCAAGGCACTCGGCCCGAAGCTCACCCCCTGGTACTGGCGCATCGCGACCTGGACCCTGGCCTTCCCGCTGATCGCCAACTCCTGGGGCTGGATCTTCACCGAGATGGGCCGGCAGCCGTGGGTCGTCTACGGCGTCTTCCAGACCCGGCAGGCGGTCTCCCCCGGTGTCTCCCAGGGCGAGATCCTCACCTCGATGATCGTCTTCACGACGCTGTACGCGGTCCTCGCCGTGGTCGAGGTCAAGCTGCTCGCGAAGTACGTCAAGGCCGGTCCGCCCGAGCTGACCGAAGCCGACCTCAACCCGCCCACGAAGATCGGCGGCGACACCCGTGACGCCGACAAGCCGATGGCCTTCTCCTACTAGGCCGAGGGGACAGTCATGGAACTTCACGACGTCTGGTTCGTCCTGATCGCCGTCCTGTGGACCGGCTACTTCTTCCTGGAGGGATTCGACTTCGGGGTCGGCATCCTCACCAAGCTGCTGGCCCGGAACCGGTCCGAGCGCCGGGTGCTGATCAACACCATCGGCCCCGTCTGGGACGGCAACGAGGTGTGGCTGCTCACCGCCGGCGGCGCGACCTTCGCCGCTTTCCCCGAGTGGTACGCCACCCTCTTCTCCGGCTTCTACCTGCCCCTGCTGGTCATTCTGGTCTGCCTGATCATCCGGGGGGTCGCCTTCGAGTACCGGGCGAAGCGACCGGAGGAGAACTGGCAGCGCAACTGGGAGACGGCGATCTTCTGGACCTCGCTGATCCCGGCGTTCCTGTGGGGTGTGGTCTTCGCGAACCTCGTCTGGGGTGTGAAGATCGACCGGAACTTCGAGTACGTCGGCAGCGTCGGGGATCTGTTCCACCCCTACGCCCTGCTGGGTGGCCTGCTGACGCTCACGTTGTTCACCTTCCACGGAGCGGTGTTCACCGCGCTCAAGACCGTCGGTGACATCCGGGTGCGGGCGCGGAAGCTGGCGCTCTGGGTCGGTCTGGCCACGGCCGTGGTGGCACTCGCCTTCCTGCTGTGGACACAGGCCCACAGTGGTGACAGCGCGAGTCTGGTGGCTCTGATCGTCGCGGTCGTCGCGCTGGTGGCCGCCCTCGTGGCCAACCAGGCAGGCCGGGAGGGCTGGTCGTTCGCACTGTCCGGGGTCACCATCGTGGCCGCCGTGGCGATGCTCTTCCTCTCGCTCTTCCCGAACGTCATGCCGTCGACGCTCAACGGGGAGTGGAGCCTGACGGTCTCCAACGCCTCGTCGAGCCCCTACACCCTGAAGATCATGACCTGGTGCGCAGCGATCGCCATGCCGATCGTCCTGCTCTACCAGGGCTGGACCTACTGGGTGTTCCGCAAGCGGATCGGTACGCAGCACATCGCTCCTGACGCTGCTGCCGGCGCCGCACACTGAGTCCGCCGAGGGTGTGTTTCACGTGAAACACACCCTCTGGACCGAAGGGCATGTTTCACGTGAAACCCATCGATCCGCGTCTTCTGCGGTACGCCCGTGCCACCCGCCTCTTCCTGGTGGCGGTCATCGCCCTCGGGGCGGTCGGTGCCGGGCTGGTCATCGCTCAGGCGATGCTCATCGCCGACATCGTCGTCGGGGCCTTCCAGCACGGGCAGCCGGTCGCTGAGCTGCGCAGTCCGTTGCTGTTGCTGGCCGCCGTGGCGGTGGGGCGGTCGGTGGTCGCGTGGCTCACCGAACGCGCGGCCCACCGGGCCAGTGCGGCGGTGAAGTCGGAGCTGCGGAGGCGGCTCCTCGAGCGGGCGGCCGCTCTTGGTCCCGGTTGGCTGAGCGGTCAGCGGACGGGTTCTCTGGTCACTCTGGCCACGCGGGGCGTTGATGCCCTCGATGACTACTTCGCGCGCTATCTGCCGCAGCTGGGGCTTGCGGTGGTCGTACCGGTGGCCGTCCTGGCGCGGATCGTCACCGAGGACTGGGTGTCGGCGGCGATCATCGTCGGCACGCTGCCGCTGATCCCGCTCTTCATGGCTCTGATCGGCTGGGCCACGCAGTCCCGGATGGACCGGCAGTGGCAGCTGTTGTCCCGGCTGTCCGGCCATTTCCTGGACGTGGTCGCGGGGCTGCCCACGCTGAAGGTGTTCGGCCGGGCCAAGGCGCAGGCCGCGTCCATCCGCCGGATCACCGGGGAGTACCGCCAGGCGACGATGCGGACCCTGCGGATCGCCTTCCTGTCCTCCTTCGCACTGGAGCTGCTGGCCACGCTGTCGGTCGCGCTGGTCGCCGTGACGATCGGGATGCGGCTCGTCCATGGCGAGATGGATCTGTCCATCGGCCTGGTGATCCTGATCCTGGCGCCCGAGGCCTATCTGCCGGTGCGGCAGGTGGGGGCGCAGTACCACGCGGCGGCGGAGGGGCTCGCCGCTGCGGAGGAGATCTTCTCGGTGCTGGAGACGCCGGTTCCGGCGGCGGGCGAGGGCGCGGTGCCGGTGTCTGCGGAAGGCTCGGTGGGCGCGGTGGCCTTCGAGGGGGTCACCGTTCGCTATCCGGGGCGGTCGGCCGATGCCGTGACCGATGTGTCCTTCCGGGTGGAGCCCGGTGAGACCGTGGCGCTGGTCGGGCCGAGCGGGGCGGGCAAGTCGACGCTGCTGAACGTGTTGTTGGGGTTCGTCCGGGCCACCGGGGGCCGGGTGCGGGTCGGGGGAGCCGATCTCGCCGACCTCGACCCGGAGGCGTGGCGGTCGCGGATCGCCTGGGTGCCGCAGCGGCCGCATCTGTACGCCGGGACCATCGCGGAGAACGTACGGCTGGCCCGGCCCGGTGCGGACGACGGTGCGGTGCGGCAGGCGTTGCGGGACGCGGGGGCGCTGGAGTTCGTGGATGCGCTGCCGGAGGGGGCAGAGACGGTTCTCGGGGAGGACGGGGCCGGGTTGTCGGCGGGGCAGCGGCAGCGGCTCGCGTTGGCGCGGGCGTTTCTGGCGGATCGGCCGGTGCTGTTGCTGGATGAGCCGACGGCTGCGCTGGATGGGGGGACGGAGGCGGAGGTTGTGGCGGCGGTGCGGAGGCTGGCCGCTGGGCGGACGGTGTTGCTTGTGGTGCATCGGCCGGCGTTGCTGGGGGTTGCCGGGCGGGTGGTGCGGTTGGGTGTGGGCGGTGCGGTGGTGAGTGGCGCGGAGGTGGTGAGTGGCGCCGGGGTGTTGAGTGGCGCGGAGATGTTGGGTGGCCGGGGTGGCAGTGAGCGTCCCAGGGGGCTCCGCCCCCTGGACCCCCGTCCTCGCCCACCCGCCACCCGACTCCCTCGGCTGGAAGGCGAGCCCACGGCGTCTCCGCTCGGTCAGCTGGATGGTGAGCCTGCTGCGTCTTCCGCGGCGAGGGGGCGGTCTCGGGGGTTGAGGTGGGTTCGGGGGCTTGCCGGGGAGTGGCGCGGGCGGCTGGGGTTGGCCCTGGTGCTTGGGAGTCTGGCGCTGGGGTGTGCCGTCGGGCTGATGGCGACGTCCGGGTGGCTCATCTCGCGGGCCTCGCAGCAGCCGCCGGTGCTGTATCTGATGGTGGCCGTGACGGCGACCCGGGCCTTCGGTATCGGGCGGGCCGTCTTCCGGTATGCGGAGCGGCTGGTGTCGCACGACGCCGTACTGCGGATGCTGGCCGACACCCGGGTCGCCGTGTACCGGCGGCTGGAGCGGCTTGCGCCCGCCGGGCTCCGGACGGTGCGCCGGGGTGACCTGCTCACCCGGCTGGTCGCCGATGTGGACGCGCTTCAGGACTACTGGCTGCGCTGGCTGCTGCCGGCCGGGGTCGCCCTGGTCGTCTCCGCCGCTTCCGTCGGCTTCACGGCGTGGCTGCTGCCCGAGGCGGGGGCCGCCCTCGCGGCCGGCCTGCTGGTGGCCGGCGTGGGTGTGCCGCTGGTGACCGCGACGGCGGCCCGGCGCACCGAGCGGCGGCTGGCGCCGGCGCGGGGAGTGCTCGCCACCCGGGTGACCGATCTGCTCACCGGCACCGCCGAGCTGACCGTCGCCGGTGCACTGCCCGCCCGTGCCGAGGCGGCCCGGCGGGCCGACGCCACCCTCACCCGGATCGCCTCGCGGGCGGCGACCGTGACCGCGCTCGGCGACGGGCTCACCGCGCTGGTCTCGGGCCTGACCGTCACCGCCGCGGCACTGTTCGGCGCCCAGGCGGTGGCCGCGGGCCGGCTCGGCGGGGTGGCGATGGCCGTGGTGGTCCTCACTCCGCTGGCCGCCTTCGAGGCCGTCCTGGGACTGCCGCTCGCCGTGCGCTACCGCCAGCGGGTGCGGCGCAGCGCGGAGCGGGTGTACGAGGTGCTGGACGCCCCGGAGCCGGTGCGCGAGCCGGAGCGGCCGCGGCAGGCGCCCGCCGTGCCCTTCCCGGTGGTCCTCAAGGGGCTGTCCGCGCGGCACGGGGGACAGCGGCGGGAGGCGCTGGCCGGGGTCGATCTCACGCTGGAGCAGGGCCGCCGGATCGCCGTGGTCGGGCCGTCGGGTTCCGGCAAGACGACTCTCGCCCAGGTGCTGCTGCGGTTCCTCGACGCCGAGGCGGGCTCGTACACGCTGGCCGGTGTGGACGCGTACACGGTGGCCGACGACGATGTACGGCGGCTGGTCGGACTGTGCGCGCAGGACGCGCATCTCTTCGACAGCTCGGTGCGCGAGAACCTGCTGCTGGCCAGGAAGGGCGCCACCGAGGAGGAGCTCCGCCGGGTGCTGGCGCGGGCGCGGCTGCTGGACTGGGTGGACGGGCTGCCCGACGGCCTGGACACGCTGGTGGGAGAGCACGGGGCCCGGCTGTCGGGTGGTCAGCGGCAGCGGCTGGCGCTGGCCCGCGCCCTGCTGGCGGACTTCCCCGTGCTGGTCCTGGACGAGCCGGCCGAGCATCTGGACCTGCCGACGGCCGACGCGCTCACCGCCGATCTGCTGGCCGCGACGGAGGGCCGTACGACCCTGCTGATCACCCATCGGCTGGCGGGTCTGGAGGCGGTGGACGAGGTGATCGTGCTGGACGGCGGCCGGGTGGTGCAGCGGGGTCCGTACGCGGAACTGGCCGCGGTGGACGGGCCGCTGCGCACGATGGCACGCCGGGAGGCGGAGGCGGAGTCGCTGGTGGGGGCGTCCTCCTCGTCCTCCTAGGGCCTCTCCTTCCGGAGCTTGCCGGCGGAAGAAAGGCGCTAGAGGTCCGCCAGCAGGCGCTCGATGATCACTGCGACGCCGTCGTCGTTGTTGGCGACCGTCCGGCCCGAGGCGGCGGCGATCACCTCGGGGTGGGCGTTGCCCATCGCGTACGACTGTCCGGCCCAGGTGAGCATCTCGACGTCGTTGGGCATGTCGCCGAAGGCGACGACCTCCTCGTGCGAGATGCCGCGTTCGGCGCAGCACAGCGCGAGCGTGCTGGCCTTG
Source organism: Streptomyces sp. NPDC031418 (assembly GCF_055581605.1). Taxonomy (NCBI): domain Bacteria; kingdom Bacillati; phylum Actinomycetota; class Actinomycetes; order Kitasatosporales; family Streptomycetaceae; genus Streptomyces; species Streptomyces sp. NPDC031418. The sequence continues at coordinate 136,068 of NZ_JBVIJC010000009.1, read as the reverse complement.
GAGACCTCGGGGCCGCTCAGTTCCAGCAGGGCACTGGGGCTGGAGCGGGTGACGTTGGCATGGCCGCCGACGGCGAGCCGGGCGAGGCCCAGGAAGGCGTCGGGGTCGAGGTCGGGGTGGTAGGCGAGGATCTTCAGGACGGGCTGGTCGGCGTCCGGGCCGTCGGGAGCGAGGAGGTCCTCGGCGGGCAGCAGCCGGTCGGGTATCTCCATGTGCAGCTTGGGATAGGCCGGTTCCTGGTGGAAGCCGTACGTCTGCTCGATCGCGAACACCGTGCCGGGAGCCGCGTCGCGCAGCAGTCCGACGGCACTCAGGGCGTTCTTGCGGTCCAGTTCGCGCACCTTCACGAAGCGGTGGGCGCCGGGGCCGCCGTGCAGGTCGACGACGGCGGCGCCGTTGCCGCAGATCGCCAGGCCGTGGCCGTGGACATGGTCGCTGACGACGTCCATCCAGCGGGCCGGGCGGCCGGTGACGAAGAAGACCTCGATGCCGGCCTCCTCGGCCCGGGCCAGCGCGGCGACGGTCCGCGGGGAGACCGACTTGTCGTCGCGCAGCAGGGTGCCGTCGAGGTCGGTGGCGATCAGCCGCGGCCGTACGGCGGCGGACGGGGTCCCGGGCTGTCTGGTCGCTGAGGTCACCCGGCCATTGTCGCGCATATGCCATCACGCCCGTGCGGAACTCCGCACAGATGAGACACAGATGACGTCCGGAGCCGTCAGCCCAGCTGGGCCAGGGCCTCCATGGCGATCTGCTCGAAGACCTTCTCGTCGGCGGCGAAGTCGGAGTCGGGGATCGGCCAGTGGACGACGATCTCGGTGAAGCCCAGCTCGCGGTGGCGGCCGGCGAAGTCCACGAACGCGTCCAGCGACCGAAGCGGCTGGTTCCGGTCCGGGGTGAAGCCGGTGAGCAGGACCTTGTCCAGGTCCGCCACGTCGCGCCCGGCGGCCGCGCACGCCTCGGACAGCTTGCCGAGCTGCCCGCGCAGGGCCGCTACGGACTGCTCGGGGGTGCCGGTCTCGTACAGCTTCGGGTCGCCGGTGGTCACCCAGGCCTGGCCGTGCCGCGCGGCGAGGCGGAGGCCGCGCGGGCCGGTGGCCGCCACCGCGAACGGCAGCCGGGGGCGCTGCACACAGCCGGGGATGTTCCGTGCCTCGTGCGCCGAGTAGAAACGGCCCTCCTGGGTCACCGCGTCCTCGGTGAGCAGCCGGTCGAGCAGCGGGATGAACTCGGCGAGCCGGTCGGCCCGCTCGCGCGGGGACCAGGGCTCCTGGCCGAGGGCGGTGGCGTCGAAGCCGGTGCCGCCGGCGCCGATGCCGAGGGTGATCCGGCCGTCCGAGATGTCGTCGAGGGAGATCAGCTCCTTGGCGAGGGTCACCGGGTGGCGGAAGTTCGGCGAGGTGACCAGGGTGCCGAGGCGGAGGGTGTCGGTGGCGGCCGCGGCGGCGGTCAGCGTCGGTACCGCGCCGAACCAGGGGCCGTCGCGGAAGCTGCGCCAGGACAGGTGGTCGTAGGTGTACGCGGTGTGGAAGCCGAGCTCCTCGGCGCGCGTCCAGGCCGCGCGGCCGCCTTCGCTCCAGCGGCGGTAGGGCAGGATCACGGTGCTCAGACGCAGGCTCATGCGTCCGAGACTAAGCGGCACCACTGACAACGGACGAAACGGTCACCGTGCGCGGCCGCTCCGCCACGGACGGGCAGGGATGCCGGGCTGCTCCGCATATATGGCGCATGTGTGGGGCTGCCGTCAGCGCGGGCCGGGAAAGCGCAGGTAGCGGGGCGGGACGGCGGCGGTCAGCCAGACGCCGTTGGCGCTGACGTGGAAGACGTGGCCGTCGCGGTGCATGGCACCGGCGTCGACGGCGAGCACCACGGGACGGCCCCGGCGGGCACCGACCCGGGTGGCGGTCTCCCGGTCGGCGGACAGGTGCACGGCGTGCCGGTTCATGGGCTTGAGCCCGTCGGCGCGGATCGCGTCGAGGCTGCGGGCGACCGTGCCGTGGTACAGGTACGGCGGCGGGGTCGCGGGCGGCAGGCCGAGATCGACGTCGATGCTGTGGCCCTGGCTGGCGCGGATGCGGGTGCCCTCGATCGCGAAGCGCTGCTTGTCGTTGCCGGCCACCACGTGGTCCAGTTCCGCACGGGTGAACCGGAACCCGTGTGCGGCGGCCGCGTCGATCAGTGTGTCGATCTCCACCCAGCCGCCGCGGTCCAGTGTGAGGCCGATGCGCTCGGGCTGGTGCCGGAGGTGTTTGGAGAGGTACTTGGACACCTTCACGGCACGTCTCTCGTCCGGCCGGCCCTCGCTCACATGTCCCTCGCTCACGCGTTTCCCGCTCACCTGTCTCTCGTTCATACGTCCAGCGTGCGGGAGAGACGCGGATCACGCAGGTTGTTTTCCTCCCGAGGTTTGATCCACAAGCAAGTGCAGTTATCCACAAGCCCAGTTGGCGGATCTGTGGACAAGTGCCCGGGGAATGGGGATGTTTGGCCAACTCCCCATCCCCTCAAGGCACTCTCACAACTTCGGCTCCACACGCGCGAGTCGGCGCAGCGCACCCGGCAGGAAGCGGGACAGCAGATGGGCGCCCCGGGCTTCCGGAGTCACCGGGACGACCGCCTTGTTGCGGGCGACCGCGTCCAGTACCGCGTCGGCCACCTTCTCCGGCGGGTAGTTCCGAAGGCCGTACAGGCGGGCGGAGTTCTTCTGGCGGCGGCGCTCCTCCGCCTCGTCGACGCCGGTGAAGCGGGCGGTCGCGGTGATGTTGGTGTTGACCAGGCCGGGGCAGATCGCGCTCACCCCGATGTCCTGCGCGGCGAGTTCGGCGCGCAGGCACTCGGAGAGCATCAACACGGCTGCTTTCGAGGTGCTGTAGGCCGGCAGCGCGCGGGACGGCTGGAAGGCGGCCGCCGACGCGATGTTGACGATATGGCCGCCCTGGCCGCGCTCGGCCATGCGGGCACCGAAGAGGCGGCAACCATGGATCACGCCCCAGAGGTTGACGTCCAGGACCCTGCGCCAGTCGTCGGTCGTCGTGGTGAAGAAGGAGCCGGACAGCCCGATGCCCGCGTTGTTGACCAGCACGTCCAGTACGCCGTACTCGCGGTGTACCTTCTCGGCGAGCTTCTCCATGGCCTGCTCGTCGGCGACGTCGGCCGTCTCGGCCCATGCCCCGGACGCGCCGATCAGCCGGGCGAGTTCGGCGGTGCGGGCCGCCGTCTCGGCGTCGCGGTCCACGGCGATCACGCGCGCGCCCGCCTCCGCGAAGGCGAACGCGGTGGCCCGGCCGATTCCGCTGCCGGCCCCGGTCACCAGCACCAACTGGCCCGCGAACCGGTCGGCGTGGCGTCCGGTGGCCCGCTCCTCCGGCCGGCCGCCCTCGACGCCGGTGACGAACTCCTCGATCCAGCCGGCCACTTGGTCGGGGCGGGTGCGTGGCACCCAGTGCTTGGCCGGGAGGGTGCGGCGGGTCAACTGGGGCACCCACGCGTCCAGGTCGTCGTAGAGGCGCTTGGAGAGGAACGCGTCCCCCTGGGGCGTGATGAGCTGCACGGGCGCGTGTGCGTACGCGTCCGGGCGGGGCCTGCGCAGCCGGGCGCGGACGTTGTCCCGGTACAGCCAGGCGCCGTGGGCCGCGTCCGAGGGCAGGGAGGCGGTCGGGTAGTCGCCGGCGGGGACCTGCTCGACGCGCCGCAGGATCCCCGGCCAGCGCTTGCCGAGCGGGCCGCGCCAGGCCAGCTCCGGCAGCGCGGGGGTGTGCAGCAGATAGACGTACCAGGACTTGGCGCCCTGGCCGAGGAGCTGGCCCACCCTGCGGGGCGTCGGACGCTTCACGCGCGCGTTGATCCAGTGCCCGAAGTGGTCCAGGGACGGTCCGGAGATGGAGGTGAAGGAGGCGATACGGCCCTCGGTGCGGCCGGTCGTGGCGAACTCCCAGGACTGCACCGAGCCCCAGTCGTGGCCGACCAGGTGCACCGGCCGGTCCGGGCTGACCGCGTCCGCCACGGCCAGGAAGTCGTCCGTCAGCTTGGCGAGCGTGAAGCCGCCGCGCAGCGGCTCGGGAGCCGTCGACCGGCCGTGGCCCCGGACGTCGTAGAGGACGACATGGAAGCGGCCGGCCAGGCGCTGTGCGACCGGTGACCAGACCTCCTTGCTGTCCGGATAGCCGTGCACCAGCACCACCGTCGGCTGCTCCGGGTCGCCCAGCTCGGCCACGCACAGCTCGACCCCGCCGGTCCGCACCCAGCGCTCACGCGCACCCTCGAGTGTCACTTCTCCTCCGCCCAGCGCCGCACGTGCGGCAGATCGTCGTCCAGCCAGAACGCGCTCTCCTCGGGGTCCTTCGAGTCGGTGACCACGAGGATCTCCTCGAACTTGGCGCCCGTGCCGCGGAAGCCGAGGTGCGGTTCGACCGCCCACAGGCCCGGCTGCGGCGGATGGTCCGAGAAGCGGTACGGCGACCACAGGGGCGACCAGCCCTCGCGGTGGCCGTGCAGCGCGTCGGCGGCGAGGCCCTTCAGGGACTGGGTGCCGAACCCGAAGAGATGCGGGGAGAAGCGGCGCTGCCTGACCCGGTCCACCTTGTGGGCGATCACGCCGAACGGATACGCGCGGTGCCGGTTGGCGTAGCCCTGGCGGACCATGAGCCGGTCCACGTCCTCGTAGATGTCCCGCAGCGGGCGCCGCTCGCGCACCTCGCGCAGGATCAGCTCGCGGTGCGCCTCCAGGTCGGCCAGCAGCCGGTCCTGCACCGGGTTCACGCCGAGCGAGCCCGAGTAGCCGATGTCGGCCGTGTATCCCTCGTACACCGGCGCCATGTCCAGGATGAACGGCATCCCGGGCGCCAGCGCGCGGTCGGTGGGGAAGAACTGGAGCGGGACGCGGAAGTCCACGAACGCCGTACGGTCGCCGAACCAGGCGAAGGGCAGGTGGAACCAGTCCCGCACCCCGCGCTCGCGCAGCCACGCGCGCTGCATCCGTGCCGCCTCGCGCTCGGTCACGCCCGGCTCCAGGCGTGCCGCGACCGCCTCCGCGCACTCGTAGGCGAGGCGCTGCACCCGCCTGAACCCCCGCAGCTCCGCGGAGAGTTCCCTGCTCACTGCCGTCGTCATGCCGCCCGTCCCGTCGTCCGCGGTACGCGTCAGTAACTTGACTCTGGTGACACTCGCACTTGTTAGAGTCGGCGTCAATAGGCGCGTCGGCAGGGTGCTGGCGGACCCCCGAACGGCCCCGCAGGGGGGAATCCCCTAGGGCCCCGTAATACCTGGGTCTGAGGTGAAGACGGCTCTGTGGTCTGACGACGGAAGTGTCCCGGATCACTACCGTCGTAGACGTGACTGTGATCGCGACCGAAAGCCTGAGCAAGCGGTTCCCCCGGGTGACCGCGCTCGACCGGCTGTCCGTGGACATCGGACCCGGTGTGACCGGACTCGTCGGGGCCAACGGCGCCGGCAAGTCCACCCTGATCAAGATCCTGCTGGGTCTGTCCCCCGCCACGGAGGGCCGCGCCGAGGTGCTCGGCCTCGACGTCGCCACCGAGGGCGCCGCCATCCGTGAGCGCGTCGGCTACATGCCGGAACACGACTGCCTGCCGCCGGACGTCTCGGCCACCGAGTTCGTCGTCCACATGGCCCGCATGTCCGGCCTGCCGCCCACCGCGGCCCGCGAGCGCACCGCGGACACCCTGCGCCACGTCGGGCTGTACGAGGAGCGCTACCGCCCCATCGGCGGCTACTCCACCGGCATGAAACAGCGGGTCAAGCTCGCGCAGGCCCTGGTGCACGACCCGCAGCTGGTCTTCCTGGACGAGCCCACCAACGGCCTCGACCCGGTCGGCCGCGACGAGATGCTCGGCCTGATCCGCCGGGTGCACACCGAGTTCGGCATCTCGGTCCTGGTCACCTCCCATCTGCTCGGCGAGCTGGAGCGCACCTGCGACCACGTCGTCGTCATCGACGGCGGCAAGCTCCTGCGCTCCAGCTCCACCACCGACTTCACCCAGAGCACCGCCACCCTCGCGATCGAGGTCACCGACAGCGACACCCACCCGGACGGCACCAGCGCGGTCCGCGAGGCGCTCCACGCGCGCGGGGTGGACACCCGCGCGGAGGGCGCCGGACTGCCCGGAGCGGGCCACATCCTGCTGCTCACCGCACAGGGCGAGGAGACCTACGACCTGGTCCGGGACGTGGTCGCCGACCTCGGCCTCGGCCTGGTGCGCATGGAGCAGCGCCGGCACCACATCTCCGAGGTGTTCACCGGCGAGGACGCACACAGCAGCGACGAGCAGCGGAAGGAGGCCGTCGGCCATGGCGGTTGAGCAGCCCCTGACCACCTCCGCGGGCGACCAGACCCGCATCCACGACATCGGCTACCGCGGCTACGACGGCCCCCGCCTCGGCCGCGCCTACGCCCGCCGCTCGCTGTACTCGCAGTCCCTGCGCGGCTCCTACGGACTCGGCCGCTCGGCCAAGTCCAAGGTGCTGCCGATGCTGCTGTTCACGGTGATGTGCGTGCCCGCGGCCATCATGGTGGCCGTCGCGGTCGCCACCAAGGCACACGAACTGCCGGTCGCCTACACCCGCTACGGGATCATGCTCCAGGCCGTGATCAGCCTGTTCGTCGCCGCGCAGGCGCCGCAGTCCGTCTCCCGCGACCTGCGGTTCAAGACCGTACCGCTGTACTTCTCGCGGCCCATCGAGACCGCCGACTACGTCCGGGCCAAGTACGCGGCGCTCGCCTCGGCGGTCTTCGTCCTCACCGCCGCCCCGCTGGTCGTGATGTACGCGGGCGCCCTGCTGTCCAAGCTGGACTTCGCCCACCAGACGAAGGAATTCGCCGAGGGACTGGTCTCCGTGGCCCTGCTCTCCCTGCTCTTCGCCGGTATCGGCCTGGTCATCGCAGCCGTCACCCCGCGCCGCGGCTTCGGCATCGCCGCCGTGATCGCGGTCATGGTCATCTCCTATGGCGCGGTCTCCACGCTCCAGGCCATCGCCTACACCCAGGGACACAGCGGGGTCATCCCGTTGATCGGCCTGTTCTCGCCCGTCACCCTGATCGACGGGGTCCAGTCGGCCTTCCTGGGCGCGACCGCCCGCAACCCCGGAGGCGTCGACCCGTCGGCCGGACAGGGCGTGGTGTACGTCCTGGTGGTCCTCGGCCTCATCGCCGGCAGCTACGGCCTCCTGCTGCGCCGCTACAAGAAGGTGGGACTGTGACCACACTGAGCCTCGACCACGTCTCCCGATGGTTCGGCAACGTGGTCGCCGTCAACGACATCACCATGACCATCGGCCCCGGAGTCACCGGCCTGCTCGGACCGAACGGCGCCGGCAAGTCCACCCTCATCAACATGATGGGCGGCTTCCTCGCCCCCTCCACCGGCACGGTCACCCTCGACGGACGGCCGGTCTGGCGCAACGAGGAGATCTACCGGCACATCGGCATCGTCCCCGAGCGCGAGGCGATGTACGACTTCCTCACCGGCCGCGAGTTCGTGCTCGCCAACGCCGAGCTGCACGGCCTCGGCGCCACGGCCGCCCAGCGGGCCCTCGCCACGGTGGAGATGGAGTACGCGCAGGACCGGAAGATCTCCACCTACTCCAAGGGCATGCGGCAGCGCGTGAAGATGGCGAGCGCCCTCGTCCACGACCCGTCGCTGCTGCTGCTCGACGAGCCGTTCAACGGCATGGACCCGCGGCAGCGCCTGCAACTCATGGACCTGCTGCGGAAGATGGGCGACGAGGGCCGCACCGTGCTGTTCTCCTCGCACATCCTCGAAGAGGTCGAGCAGCTGGCCCGGCACATCGAGGTCGTCGTCGCCGGACGCCACGCGGCCAGCGGTGACTTCCGCAGGATCCGCCGCCTGATGACCGACCGCCCGCACCGCTACCTGGTCCGCTCCAGCGACGACCGCGCCCTCGCCGCCGCGCTGATCGCCGACCCGTCCACCTCGGGGATCGAGGTCGACCACGCCGAGGGCGCGCTGCGCATCCAGGCCGTCGACTTCGGCCGTTTCACCACCCTGTTGCCGAAGGTCGCCAGGGACCACGGCATCCGGCTGCTCACGGTCTCGCCGTCCGACGAGTCCCTGGAGTCCGTCTTCTCGTACCTGGTCGCGGCGTAGGAGGCCGAAGATGTACGACCCCACCGTCGCCCGGCTCACCTACCGGGCCCTGCTCGGCCGCCGTCGGGCCCTCATCCTCGGCGCGCTGCCGCTGCTGCTGATCGTGATCTCCGTGGTGGTGCGCTCCCTGACCGGCGCGGACGACCAGACCGCCGCCGACGTGCTCGGCGGGTTCGCGCTCGCCACCATGGTGCCGATCATCGGTGTCATCGCGGGCACCGGTGCGATCGGCCCCGAGATCGACGACGGCTCCGTCGTCTACCTGCTGGCCAAGCCGCTGAAGCGGCCGACGATCATCTTCACCAAGCTGATCGTCGCCATCGCGGTGACCATGGTGTTCTCGGCGGTGCCGACCCTGATCGCCGGTCTGATCCTGAACGGAAACGGCCAGCAGATCGCCGTCGCCTACACCGTCGCCGCGCTGGTCTCCTCCATCGCGTACTCGGCCCTGTTCCTCCTGCTCGGCACGGTCTCCCGGCACGCCGTGGTCTTCGGGCTGGTCTACGCGCTCGTGTGGGAGGCGCTGTTCGGCTCCCTGGTACCCGGGGCGCGCACGCTGAGCGTCCAGCAGTGGTCGCTGGCCGTCGCCCACAAGCTGGCCGGCGGCGACCTGGTCACCTCCGAGGTGGGACTGCCGACCGCGGTGGTGCTGCTGGTGGCGGTCACCGTGCTGGCCACCTGGTACGCGGGCCAGAAGCTGCGCTCGCTGAAGCTGGCGGGCGAGGAGTAGGCCCCGGCTGCCTTGACGGGGACTTCATCCGGGGCTGGGCAGACTGGATACGGCGGACACGGCGAGGAGGCCGGTGATGGCAGAGGAAAGGGAGCCGCAGGACGGTCGCGGGCAGCCGCCGGCCGGGAGCGACGCCTGGGACGACCTCGTCCTGGACGAGGACTTCGTCCGCGCCGCCGGGACCGCCGAGCCGTCCGCGCGGGCCCGGATGCTCGCCGCCCGTTGGCAGGCCGAGGCGCCGGAGCCGCAGCCCTGGCGGTCCGACGAGCCGCCGGCCGGCTGGTTCTTCAGCAAGGCGCGCAGACGCAGATGGCGTCGCCGGTAGTGGAGCCGCCGTTATTCGGTGGCAGCCGACTCGGTGCCGGCGCAGAGTGGTTGTGCACCATCTGCCGGGAGTGTCCGGGCGGAACGGGCTGGGATTGCCGGCGGCCGCTTCGAGCATGTGAGCCTCGCGCTCGCGTGGGCCGTCCTCCCCGGTGCCCCCCTTGTCACAAGGGGGGCACTCTGCACCCGGGTTACCTCAGCAAGCGCTCCAGCACGACAGCGATGCCGTCCTCCTCGTTGGAGGTGGTCACCTCGTTGGCCACCGCGCGCAGTTCCTCGTGGGCGTTGGCCATGGCCACCCCTCGGGCGGACCAGGCGAACATCGGGATGTCGTTGGGCATGTCACCGAACGCGAGCGTGTCGGCGGCCTTCAGACCGAGGCGGCGGGCGGCGAGAGACAGACCCGTGGCCTTGGACAGCCCCAGCGGGAGCAGCTCCACGATGCCCTCGCCCGCCATCGCCACGCTGACGAAACCGCCGGCCGCGGTCCGTGCGGCCTCGGCCAGCTCGTCGTCGGTCAGCGTCGGATGCTGTATGTAGATCTTGCCGAGCGGGGCCGACCACAGGTCGGACGCGTCGGTGAAGGGGGTGGCCGGCAGCCTGCCCGTGACCGCGTAGCCCGGGCCCACCAGCACCTCGCCGTCGAGGCCGTCCCGGCTGGCCGCCAGATAGAGCGGGCCGACCTCGGCCTCGATCTTGGCCAGGGCCACGCCCGCCAGCTGCCGGTCCAGGGTGACCGAGGTCAGCAGGCGGTGCGCGCCGGCGTCGTAGACCTGGGCGCCCTGGCCGCAGACGGCGAGGCCGTCGTAGCCGAGGTCGTCCAGGATGTGCCGGGTCCAGGGGACCGCGCGGCCGGTGACGACGATATGGGCCGCGCCCGCCGCGGTGGCCGCGGCGAGCGCCTCACGGGTGCGCTGCGAGACCGACTCGTCGGAGCGCAGGAGCGTTCCGTCGAGGTCGGTGGCGATGAGCCGGAAGGGGAACCCGGTCACTTGGCGACCGGCTCCAGGACCTCCCGGCCGCCCAGGTACGGGCGCAGCACCTCGGGGACCCGGACGGAGCCGTCGGCCTGCTGGTGGTTCTCCAGGATCGCCACGATGGTGCGCGGTACGGCGCACAGCGTGCCGTTGAGGGTGGCGAGCGGCTTGACCTGCTTGCCGTCGCGGACCCGGATGGACAGCCGGCGGGACTGGAACTCGGTGCAGTCCGAGGTCGAGGTCAGCTCGCGGTACTTGCCCTGGGTCGGGACCCACGCCTCGCAGTCGTACTTGCGGGCGGCCGAGGCGCCGAGGTCACCGGAGGCGACGTCGATGACGCGGAACGGCAGCTCCAGCGAGGTCAGCCACTGCTTCTCCCACTCCAGCAGGCGCTGGTGCTCGGCCTGGGAGTCCTCGGGCGCGACGTACGAGAACATCTCGACCTTGTCGAACTGGTGCACGCGGAAGATGCCCCGGGTGTCCTTGCCGTGCGAGCCGGCCTCGCGGCGGAAGCAGGGCGAGAAGCCCGCGTACCGCAGCGGCAGCTTGTCGGCGTCGATAATCTCGTCCATGTGGTAGGCCGCCAGCGGGACCTCGGAGGTGCCGACCAGGTACAGGTCGTCCTTGTCGAGGTGGTAGACGTCCTGGGCGGCCTGGCCGAGGAAGCCGGTGCCCGCCATGGACTGCGGGCGGACCAGCGCCGGGGTGAGCATGGGGGTGAAGCCGGCCGCCGTGGCCTGGGCGATCGCCGCGTTCACCAGGGCCAGCTCGAGCAGGGCGCCGACGCCGGTGAGGAAGTAGAAGCGGGAGCCGGAGACCTTGGCGCCGCGCTCGACGTCGATGGCGCCGAGCAGCTGGCCCAGCTCCAGGTGGTCCTTGGGCTCGAAGCCCTCGGCGGCGAAGTCGCGGATGGTGCCGTGCGTCTCCAGCGTGACGAAGTCCTCCTCGCCGCCGACGGGCACGTCGGGGTGGACGAGGTTGCCGAGCCGGAGCAGCAGTTCCTGGGTCTCGGCGTCGGCCGCGTCGCGCTCGGCGTCGGCGGCCTTGACGTCGGCCTTCAGCTGCTCGGCGCGCTTGAGCAGTTCGGCCTTCTCGTCGCCGGTGGCCTTGGGGATGAGCTTGCCGAGCTGCTTCTGCTCGGCGCGCAGCTCGTCGAAGCGGACGCCGGAGGACCTGCGCCGCTCGTCGGCAGACAGGAGAGCGTCGACGAGCGCGACATCCTCTCCACGGGCGCGCTGAGACGCGCGCACACGGTCGGGGTCCTCACGAAGCAGGCGAAGGTCAATCACAGGGCCAAGGCTACCGGTGCGGGGTTGCCGCTCACGAATCACAATTCCGGGGAGTTCTGATTCGCTCCATACGTTCCGCTATGCGGTAATTGCCGACTGTGTCGAGTCCGGTCGAGTCCCGATCAAGGCAACGAGTCCGGTCAAGGGAAAGTGTCTCACTCCCTGGGACGGGGCAGGTCCGAGGTGCCTGGTTGACCGGATTTCCTTGTGGAGAGCGGCACTTGGCGGGCCGGTCGCGCCCTTGTTGTCCACAGGGACTCACGCCTCTCCGAGAGTTATCCACAGGCTGTGCGGAAGATCTGTGGATTTCGGAATCGATCACTCCGGAAGTGTCGAACACAGCGAAGAATTCCCCGGTCAAACCGCTTCGACACCCACTTTCGGTGGAAAACGGTCGCCCTGAAAGATGAACCAAAGGAAACAGGTGGACGAAGGGTGGCCCATGTGTCGGTAGACCCGCCTGTGGGGCGAAGGGGGATTTGTCGACCGACCGACCCTTCGTTGTCGACTTGTCCCCAGGTCGAGAAGAGGACCTGTGGATAACGTCTGTGGATAACGCCGGCCCGGGTGCGGCTGGCTGGAACCGGCCTAGAACCGGCCGTCCTGGCAGCGGGCCACCCAGTCGGCCGCCGCGATGAACTCCTGGTCCGAGGTCCCCGGCAGCGCCGGCCGGGCCTCCTTCGCCGTGATGTCCGCGCGCGGGTAGGAACCGAGGAAACGCACCTGGAGACAGATCCGCTTCAGCCCGGTCAGCGCCTCCGCCATCCGCCGGTCGGTGATGTGCCCCTCGGCGTCGATGCAGAAGCAGTAGTTGCCGATACCGGCGCCGGTCGGCCGGGACTGGAGCAGCATCAGGTTGATCCCGCGGGTGGCGAACTCGCCGAGCAGATCGCGCAGCGCGCCGGGGTGGTCGTCGCGCTGCCACAGCACCACCGAGGTCTTGTCGGCGCCGGTCGGCGCGGCGGGCCGGGCCGGGCGGCCGACCAGCACGAACCGGGTCTGCGCGTTCTCCGCGTCGTGGATCCCGGTCTCCAGGGCGGTGAGGCCGTACCGGGCGGCGGCGAACTCGCCGGCGAAGGCGGCGTCGTAGTGGCCCTCCTGGACCAGCCGGGCGGCGTCCGCGTTGGAGGCGGCGGATTCCCAGGTGGCGTCCGGGAGGTTGGTCCGCAGCCAGTTGCGCACCTGCGGCTGGGCCGCCGGGTGGGCGGAGACCGTCTTGATGTCCGCGAGCGTGGTGCCGGGCCGTACCAGCAGGGCGAAGGTGATGGACAGCAGCACCTCGCGGTAGATCATCAGCGGCTCGCCCGCGACCAGCTCGTCCAGGGTGGTGGTGATACCGCCCTCGACCGAGTTCTCGATCGGCACGAACGCCGCCTCGGCCTCGCCGGCCCGCACCGCGTCCAGCGCGGACTGCACCGACACATACGGGATCAGCTCCCGGGTGGCCGATTCCGGCAGCGTGCGCAGGGCCACCTCGGTGAAGGTGCCCTCGGGACCGAGATACGCATAGCTGGCTGGCATGTCCCTCACCCTAATGGCCGCAGGGAAAAGCGGCGGCCGCGTCTCATAAACGCCACTCGACCGGGTGGTTTGAAAGCGTGATCAGCACAGAATTGCCGCGCCGCGCTTGCGCACCCCGGAGCACCCCGGATCACCCCAGGGCCGCGGCGCCCGGATCACCCCTCCAGCAGCCGCTGTCCCACGTATTCGCCCTTCGCCGCACCGCCCGGCACCGCGAACAGCCCGCTCGACTCGTGCCGGATGAACTTCGACAGCGCGTCGCCCCGGTCGAGCTTGCGCTGCACCGGGACGAAGCCGCGCAGCGGGTCCGCCTGCCAGCAGACGAAGAGCAGACCGGCGTCCGGGGTGCCGTCCGGGGCGAAACCGTCGTGGTAGGAGAAGGGGCGCCGCAGCATGGCCGCCCCGCCGTTCTGGTCGGGCCGGGAGATCCGGGCGTGCGCGTTGACCGGGACCGCGTACCCGCCCCGGGCGTCGGTCTTCTCCAGGTCCATCGGGGTCGTCTCGGTGCCCCCGGACAGCGGCGCCCCGTTGTCCTTGCGCCGCCCGATGACCTGCTCCTGTGCGGACAGGGACAGCTTCTCCCAGTCGTCCAGCAGCATCCGGATCCGGCGTACGACGGCGTAGGAGCCGTTCGCCATCCAGGCGGGCTCGCCGTCGGCGGGCACGAAGATCCGCTGGTCGAAGTCGGCCTCGGCCGGCTTGGGGTTGCGGGTGCCGTCGAGCTGGCCCATGAGGTTGCGGGCGGTCATGGGGTGGGAGGTGGTGCCCGGGGTGCGGTTGAAGCCGTTCATCTGCCAGCGGATCCGGGCCGCGTCGCCCGCGTCCTTCTGGACGGCGCGCAGGGCGTGGAAGGCCACCAGGGCGTCGTCCGCGCCGATCTGCACCCACAGGTCGCCGTCGCTGCGCGCCTTGTCGAGCCGGTCGGAGGAGAAGTCGGGCAGCGGGTCCAGGGCGGTGGGCCGCTGTTTCTCCAGTCCGGTGCGGCCGAAGAAGCTGTGGCCGAAGCCGAAGGTGAGGGTCAGTGAGGAGGGGCCGGCGTCCCGGGCCACGTCGGTGTCGCCGTGCGGCGCGGCCTCGCCCGCCATCAGCCGCTCGGCCGTCGCCGACCAGCGGCGCAGCAGGGCCGCCGCCTCCTTGCGGCCCGCGCCCGGCGCCAGGTCGAAGGCGACCAGATGGCCGCGCGCCTGGAGCCCCTCGGTGATGCCGGGCTGATGTTTCCCGTGAAACATCGCGCGGCCGGTGCCCACGGAGGTCAGCGGGGTGGCCCGGGCGGGCGCGGCGGCGTAGCCCGCGACCCCGCCGGCCGCGCCGAGCACCAGCCCGGTGGCGCCGGCGGTGCCGAGCAGCGTGCGCCGGGAGACGCCCGCAGGGGGGGTCTCCTGCACCGGCGCGTCGGAGGTGCGGGGCTGCGGAATGGACTGGTGCTCGGGCATGGTGTCGTTCAGCCGATCTGCGCGTTCTTGGAGACGGTCACCTGGTCGATGTCGGAGGTGCGCACGGTGACGGCGATCTTCCAGTCGCCCGCCATCGGGATCTGCACCCCCTCCGCCGCCCAGTGGCCGGTGGTGATGTGGTCGGGGGTCACGGGGAGCGGGCCGATCTTCTTCGCGTCGAGGGTGAAGGCGATCTTCACCTCGGGGACGTCGAAGGCCTGTCCGCCCGGCTTCTGGACGTAGACGTGCATCTCGTTGGCGCCCGTGCGCGCGGGGTCGAGATCGACGCTGACGACGCCCTTGCCGCCCGTGCCGCCGGTGTCGAAGGGCATGTCCAGGGTGAGGGCGCCGTTCGACGGCACCGCGGCGGTGCCGGACGACGAGGTGGCGGCCCTGGCCTCCTGCTCGGTGCGGCCCGGCTCGGTCTGGGTCAGTGCGGTGGTGACGGCGAGCAGGACGACGGCGACACCGGCCTCGGCCAGCACCGAGCGGCGCAGTCCGAAGCGGTTCGGATCGGCGTCCCGCAGCCGCTTCTGCCGAGCGGCGTCCATCGCGGCCCGCTGCCGGGCGAGCTGGGCGGCACGCTGCGAGCCGGCGGAGCCGGAGCCGGACTTGGCGGTGCCGGTGCTCCCGCCCTTGGCCGCGACGGGCTTCTTCGCCGCTGCGGGCTCCTTCGCCTGCTCGGCGGCGGCGACGGCGGCACGGGACGCAAGGGCGTCGTCCCCGTCCCGGTCGGCGAGCCGTGCCGTCCACCGTCGGGACACCGCCGCGATGCCGGTCATCAGCGCCACCAGCCCGATCTTGACCAGCAGCAGCTGGCCGTACCGGGTGCCGGTGAACGCCGACCAGGAGCCGAGCTGGCGCCAGGACTGATAGGCGCCGGTGGCGACCAGTGCGAGGACGGAGCCGAAGGCCAGCCGGGAGAAGCGGTGGACGGCGGCGGCCTCGACCGGGGTCTCGGCGGGCGCCCGGTACAGCGCCACCAGCAGGGCGGCGAGCCCGCCCAGCCAGGCGGCGACGGCGAGCAGATGGACGACGTCGACGGGCATGGCGATGCCCGGCTGGAGCCCGGTGGAGGCGTGCTCGGCCATCGCCCAGCTCGCCGCGAGCCCGGCCGCGACGACCAGCCCGCCGACCGCGAGCCCGAAGGTCAGATCCCGCTTCTCCGCGCCCTCCTCGCGCCGCTGGTAGGCGCCGAAGAGGACGGCGATGAACAGCGCGGCGGCGGCGAGCAGCAGCAGCCGGGAGACCAGCGCGGCACCGGTCTTGGTCTGGAGCACCTGGCCGAGCAGATCGAGGTCGAGGACGTCGGCGAGCTTGCCCGAGGTGGTGTAGGAGCCGCGCAGGAGCAGCAGCCACAGGGTGGCCGCGGTGAGGGTCAGCCAGCCGCCGACGACCAGCCGCTGCACGGGCCGTACGCCCGCGCCGGGCCGCCAGCAGGCGAGGACGAAGGCCGCGCCGCCCGCGAGCACGATGAACCCCGCGTACGAGGCGTACCGGCCGAGGGCGTAGAGCCAGCCGACGGCGCCGCCGCCCGCGGTCGGCCCGGTGCCGGTGACCACGGTCGGCGAGGGCGCCCCGACGGAGAAGGTGTAGGCGCCGCCGACGGGGTGGCTGTCGGCGGAGACGACCTGGTAGGTGACCGTGTAGGTGCCCTTGCCGAGGCCGCTCTTGAGCCGTACGGCGTAGGTCGTGCCGCCGGTCTCGGCGGGGGCGCCGGTCTGCACCGGCCTGCCCCGGGGGTCGAGGACGCGCAGCGAGTCGTCGTTCATCGCCACCTTCTCGGAGAAGGTGAGCGACACCTGGGTGGGGGCCTGCTTGACCACCACCCCCTGGGCGGGGTCGCTGCCGGTCAGCGCGGCGTGCGCGGAGGCCGGTGCGGCGCCCGCCAGCAGGGCGCCGGCGACGGTGAGGAGCAGCAGCACCACTGCCCGCAGACGGGGGGTGATGGTCCGGATCACGGTGGTCCCTCCCTCAGTGGCCGGTCGGTGGGTGGTACGTGGCGGACTTCACCGGCATCTCGACCGTCAGGGGCCCTGATTCGGCGAAGGTCAGCTTTACGGCGACCGTCTGGCCCTGCCTGGGCGCGCGCTTCAGCTTCTCGAACATCAGGTGGTTGCCACCGCTTTTGAACACGAGTTGACCATGGGCGGGTATGGCGAAGGAGGTCTGCTCCGCCATGGCGCCGCCGACGGTGCTGTGCATGGTGACCTGGCCGGCCACCTCGCTGGTGACCGAGGTCAGCCGGTCGTCCGCCCCGCCCTTGTTGGTGATGGTCAGGAACCCGGCGGCCATGTCGGCGGAGACCGGCTGGGGCATGTAGGGCCCGCTCACCGACAGTTCGGCCTTCGCGGAGTCCGAGCCCGAGCAGCCGGTGAGGATCAGGGCACCGGCGAGCGCGGCCGGTGCGAGAACGGCGCGGCGCCTCACGGCTTGGCCCCCTTGACGAGCTTGGGCAGGTCCTTGGTGTAGTCGTCGACGGTGGCGCTCTCGCCGTAGAGGACGTACCCGGCGTCGGTCTTCGGGGAGAAGGCGATGACCTGGGTGCCGTGGACGGAGACGGTCTTGCCGTTCTTGTCCTTGGTGGTCGGCTCCACGGAGATGCCGAGGGAGCGGGCGCCGGCCTGGACGGTGGCGAAGTCACCGGTCAGACCGATGAACTGGGGGTCGATGCCCTTGAGCCACTTGCCCAGCTCGGCGGGGGTGTCGCGGCCGGGGTCGGTGGTGACGAAGACGACCCGGAGGTCGTCCTGCTCGGCCTTGGGCAGCGCCTTCTTGGCGACGGCGATGTTGCTCATCGTGGTGGGGCAGATGTCCGGGCAGTGCGTGTAGCCGAAGTAGACCAGGGTCGGGTGGCCCTTGGTCTCCTTGCGGAGGTCGTACTTATGGCCGTGGGTGTCGGTGAGGACCAGGTCCGGCTTGGTGAACGGCTGGTCGAGGACGGTGGCGGCCTTGCCCGAGCCGGAATCCGCCGAGACGACGGTGACCGGTGACGCGGTGTCGTTCCCGCTGCCGCAGGCGGTCAGGGTCAGGGTGGCGGCGGCGAGCAGGGTGGCGGCCGCGGCGAACGTCTTCTTGCGCATAGAGAAATGTCCCAGATGTGTGAACTCCGGCGCGCACCGGGGTCGTACGACGGGCACGGCCTGGTCGTACGACGGGCATGACCTGGTCGTACGACCGGCACGACCAGGCAGGGCGGGCGGGTACGGCCCCGGTGCGCGGTCCGGAAGGGGGGCTAGGCGGAGCGGCGGCGGCCGGCGAGGACGCCGTACGCCACGCCCGCGGCGCCGATGACGATGCCCGCCACGCCGAGCACGCGGGCGGTGGTGTCGGTGTCGTCCGAGGCGGTCGCGGCGGCCACGTTCTCGGTCCGGCCGGCGACGGTCGTGCCGTGGTGGTCGTCGGCCGCGGCGGACAGCTCCAGCACCGGGGCCGGGTTCTCCGGCTCGGCCTGGCCCTGCTGCGGCACCTCGATCCAGCGGACGACCTCCTTGTCGGAGTACGTCTGGACCGCCTTGAACACCAGCTGGTCGGTGTTCTCGGGCAGCGCGCCGAGGGAGAGCGGGAACTTCTGGAAGTAGCCGGGCTGGATGCCCTTGCCGTCGGCGGTCCAGGTGACCTTGGTGACGGCCTCGGCGATCTTCTCGCCGTGCAGGGTCAGCGGCTTGTCCAGCTTGGACTTGGTGACCTGCACGGTCCAGCCGGGCAGCGGCTCGGGCATGGCCGAGGCCAGCGGGTGGTCGGCCGGGAGGGTCACCTCGAGCTTGGTGGTGGAGGCGTTGTCGCGCTCGTTGGGGACCTTGAAGTCCACGACCGCGAAACCGCCCTTGGCCGCGGGCCCCTCGGGCTGCACGGAGACATGGGCGAAGGCCGGGGCGGCGAGCGCGAGGACGGCGGTGCCCGCGACGGCAGCGGCGGCGGTGATACGGGAAGCCTTCATGGCAGGAGTACTCCACTGGGAGAGGTGCTGAGGAGAGGTACGCATGCGCGTGCCGCGCGACGGCGGCCTCTCCCCGGCAGCGGGGCAGAGTGCTCGCGTCGCGTCAGGCGGCGAGAAGGAAGGCGGCGGCGGGCGGGCCGCGCCGGATCACCGTGTGCTGGAGCGCGGTGGTGTGCGGGGCGGGCACCGCGTCCCGCTCGGTACGACGTACGCGCGGGCCGGGCCCGGCGGCGGGCAGCAGACCCGCACACAGGGCGTGCGCCAGCGTGAGCGCCGCGCGCAGGGATCGTACGAGCGCCCCCTCGGCGACTCCGTGCGCCGACAGCTCGATCAGCCGCAGCAGGGCGAGATCGCCCCGGCGCAGCAGCCAGCCCGTGGTGACGGCCGCGAGGAGGTGGCCGAGCAGCATCGGCAGCGAGGGCAGCAGGGAGGCGGAGGCTCCGGCGGCGTCGTACGCGTGCGGCAGGGCGCCGGACGCGGCCGGGGGCCGGGCGGAGCGGTCGATCAGGTGCGCGTTCAGCAGCAGCCGGTAGGCGTGCCCGGGGGTGAGCGCGGTGGGGCTCGATCCGCACACCAGCCGGGCGGCCTGCTCGACCAGTGCGGCGCCGCTCGACGCGGAGCCGCGGGAGCCCGCCACGGCCGACCCCATGGGCATCGAGCCCATGGACATCGCGGTGCCGTGCTGGCCCAGCCCGAACAGCGTGTGCAGCACGGTCTGGCCGAGCGCGAGCAGCGCGGCGATGCCCGGCAGCGAGCGGGCCCGCCCGGCGAGCGGGGCCACCAGCAGCAGCGCGCCGAGAAAGCCCGCCCCGAGCGTCCACAGCGGCACCCGTGCACAGGAGGCCAGGGTGTGCCCGGCCGCGGCCAGCACGACGCAGACCGCGGCGAACACCGCGGCCCGCAGCAACCGGAGGCCGGCTCCGGGGCGCGCTGTGCGGGGGTGGGGGGCAGTCATGGCGGGGTCATCATCCCACTGCCTTCGGCGTCGTCGTACGGCAGGGCACGGCAGCGGTGTCCGACGCGCCCCTCATACACCGGTTCCTCCCCGCGCGCATCGGCCGAATGGGCGGACTCACGTCAACAGCGTGCTTACACCCCCTTACGGACGGCAATACGTATCGGTATGTCGAGCCGCGGCCAGGAGGCTGGAGCATGAGCATCTGGTGGTCACTCCATCTGCGGCGCGAGGCCGCGAGCGTGCCGCTGGCCCGGCGCCTGCTGCTCGGCACCATGGAGACGGCGGGCGTCGACCCGGAGATCTCCTACGACCTGTCCGTCGCCCTCAGCGAGGCCTGCGCGAACGCCGTCGAGCACGGCGGGGGCAGCGTGCGGGGCGGCGCCTCGGAGGCGTACCGGGTGACCGCGTACCTCGACGGGGAGAAGTGCCGGATCGAAGTGGCCGATTCCGGTCCCGGTCTCGGCGGCGTACAGGAGATCCGCCCGGCCCGCACGGACGCCGAGCACGGCCGGGGGCTCGGGCTGATCCGGGAGCTGGCGGACCACGTCCACATCGCCGCGCGACCGGGCCGCCGCGGGACGGTGGTCAGCTTCGACAAGATGCTCAAGTGGACGAAGGACCCGTCCCTGCTGACGGCCTGACACCCGCACCGCGCCGGCCGGCTCAGGCCTCCAGCACCTTCGCCAGCGCCTCCAGGGCCTCCGGGTAGGCCCGCTCGCGCGGGGTGCCGTAGCCGATGACCAGCCCCTGGGGGCGGTCCGGGGCGGGGGTGTGCCAGTGGTCGCCGAGGGCGCCGACGGCCAGGCCCGCCGTCTCCGCCCGGGCCAGCACCTCCGCCTCGTCGGGCACGTCGATCAGCGCGTGCAGCCCCGCCGCGATCCCGCGCACGCCCCGCCGCGCCCCCAGCCGGTCCAGGAGCTGGTCCCGGCGGCGCCGGTAGCGCAGCCGGCACGCGCGCACGTGCCGGTCGTAGGCGTGGCTGTCGATCAGCTCGGCGAGGGCGAGCTGGCCGATGGTCTCGGTGTGCAGGTCGGTGTGGAGCTTGGCGTCGGCGACCGCGTCGACCAGGTGCGGCGGCAGCACCATCCAGCCGAGGCGCAGGGCGGGGCCGAGCGTCTTGGAGGCGGTGCCGAGGTAGACCGTCCGGTTCGGTGCCATGCCCTGGAGCGCGCCGACCGGCTGACGGTCGTAGCGGAACTCGCCGTCGTAGTCGTCCTCCACGATCAGTCCGTCACGCGCGCGTGCCCAGTCGCCGAGCGCGCGGCGCCGCTCCGGGTGCAGGGTCACCCCGGTCGGGTACTGGTGGGCCGGGGTGACCACCACGGCCCGTGCCTCGCCCAGCTCCTCGGGGCGCACCCCGCGCGCGTCGACCGGCACCGGGTGCACCGGGGAGCCGTTGCGCCGGACGACCTCCCGGTGGAAGGGCAGCCCCGGGTCCTCCATGGCGACGGTGGCGCCGTCCAGCACGCGCGTGAGGAGCGCGAGCCCCTGCACGTATCCGGAGGTGATGACGATCCGCTCGGGGGGCGCGATGACCCCGCGCGCCCGGCCCAGATAGCCGGACAGGGCGGTGCGCAGTTCGACCCGGCCGCGCGGGTCGCCGTAGTCGTACGCCAGTGAGGGCGCCGTCGCGATCGCGCGGCGCAGGGCGCGCAGCCAGGCCGCGGCCGGGAACGCGCCGACGTCCGGGCTGCCGGGGCGCAGGTCGAAACGGGGGGCGTGGCTGCGGGTCGCCGTGCCGGGTGCCACCGACTCCACGGTCGGCAGCTCGGCGACCCGGGTGCCGGAGCCCTGCCGCGCCGTCAGATAGCCCTCCGCGACGAGCTGGTCGTACGCCGCCTTCGCGGTGCCGCGCGAGACCCCGAGGTCGGTGGCGAGCCGCCGGGTGGCCGGCAGCCGGGTGCCGGGGGCGAGCCGGCCGTCCCGTACGGCGTCCCTGAGTGCCCGCTCCAGCCCGGCTCTGCGGCCGTCCGCGGCGTCGGGTTCGAGATGCAGGTCCACACCGACGCTCGACCAGAAGTCGTCCATGAAAGCCTCCCCCTAGGCATGTCAATGGCCGGGCACCTTCCCGGTACCCGGCCATTGAATCTCAGATCAGCCCTTCAGCGACGCCATCCATGCCTCGACCTCGTCGGAGCGGCGCGGCAGACCGGCCGAAAGGTTTCGGTTGCCGTCCTCGGTGACGAGGATGTCGTCCTCGATCCGGACGCCGATGCCCCGGTACTCCTCGGGGACGGTCAGGTCGTCGGCCTGGAAGTACAGACCCGGCTCGACGGTGAGGACCATGCCCGGCTCCAGCGTGCCCTCGACGTACGTCTCGGTCCGCGCGGCCGCGCAGTCGTGGACGTCCATGCCGAGCATGTGGCCGGTGCCGTGCAGGGTCCAGCGGCGCTGGAGGCCCAGCTCCAGGACGCGCTCCACCGGGCCCTCGACCAGGCCCCACTCGACCAGCTTCTCGGTGAGCACCCGCTGGGCGGCGTCGTGGAAGTCGCGGAACTTGGCGCCCGGCTGCACGGCCGCGATACCGGCCTCCTGGGCCTCGTACACGGCGTCGTAGATCTTCTTCTGGATCTCGCTGTACGTGCCGTCGACCGGCAGCGTGCGCGTGACGTCGGCGGTGTAGAGGGTGTGCGTCTCCACGCCCGCGTCCAGCAGCAGCAGGTCGCCGGAGCGGACCGGGCCGTCGTTGCGGACCCAGTGCAGGGTGCAGGCGTGCGGGCCGGCGGCGCAGATGGAGCCGTAACCGACGTCGTTGCCCTCCACGCGCGCGCGGAGGAAGAAGGTGCCCTCGATGTAGCGCTCGCTGGTCGCCTCGGCCTTGTCCAGGACCTTCACGACGTCCTCGAAGCCGCGGACCGTCGAGTCGACGGCCTTCTGGAGCTCGCCGATCTCGAACTCGTCCTTGACCAGCCGCATCTCGGAGAGGAAGACGCGCAGCTCCTCGTCGCGCTCGGCGGTGACCTTGTCGGTCAGGGCGGCCTCGATGCCGGCGTCGTGGCCGCGCACCACGCGGACCGGGCCGGTGGCCTCGCGCAGCGCGCCGGCCAGCTCGCGCACATCGGCGGCGGGGATGCCGTAGAGCGCCTCGGACTCGGTGAGGGAGTGGCGGCGGCCGACCCACAGCTCGCCCTGGCCGGACAGCCAGAACTCGCCGTTCTCGCGGTCGGAGCGGGGCAGCAGGTAGATCGTCTCCTGGTGGCCCTCGTCCTTCGGCTCCAGCACCAGGACGCCGTCCTCGGTCTGGTTGCCGGTGAGGTACGCGTACTCGACCGAGGCGCGGAAGGGGTACTCCGTGTCGTTCGAGCGGGTCTTCAGGTTGCCCGCCGGGATCACCAGGCGCTCGCCCGGGAAGCGGGCGGAGAGTGCGGCGCGGCGGCGCGCGGTCTCGGCGGCCTGCGGGATCGGCTCCAGGTCACGCAGCTCGGTGTCGGCCCAGCCGGACTTCATGTTCTCGGCCAGCTCGTCGGAGACGCCCGGGTACAGGCCGTTCTTCCGCTGCTTGATGGGCTCCTCGGACTCGGTCTCGGGGCCCTCCGCGGTAGCGGAGTCGGGCACAGCCGGGTTGAGCTCGTCGGACACGTGATCCTCCTCGATACGCCTGATGATCTCCCCCGGGCCCGCGACGCTCCTGCTTGTGGCCGAGCGGGGACCCCCATCATCGTACGGTCGTATCCGTGGCGGGACAGGGTCGGATGACCTGTTATGCCCGGTCATCGCAGGTGGGCTCAGTCGAAGCGGGCCGCCAGCAGGACCACGTCCTCCTCGCTCTCGGCCGCGTCCAGGCCGTCCGGCAGGACGGTGCGCAGGACGTGGTCGGCGACCGCGGCCGGATCGTGGCGGGCCGCGCGCGGCACGCTCGCGGCGGCGGCGTGCAGCCGGGTGAAGGCGCGGTCCACGGGGTCACCGGTACGGTGCAGCAGCCCGTCGGTGTAGAACAGCACCGTCTCGCCGGGCTGGGCCTCGATCTCCACGCTGGGCGCCTCCCAGCAGGCCAGCATGCCGAGCGGCGCGGAGACGGAGGTCTCGGCGAACTCGGTGCGCCGCTCGCCGATCAGCAGCGGCGGGCTGTGCCCGGCACCGGCCAGGGTGATCCTGCGCAGGGCGGGCTCGCAGTAGGCGAACAGGGCGGTGGCCGACCGGGCGGGCTCGGTCAGCCGCAGCAGCAGCTCCAGGTCGGACAGGACGGCGACCGGGTCCTCGCCCTCCATCACGGCGTACGCGCGCAGGCTGGCGCGCAGCCGGCCCATGGCGGCCACGGCGCTCGGCCCGGAGCCGGTGACCGAGCCGACGGCCAGGCCGAGGGCGGCGTCGGGCAGCGGCAGCGCGTCGTACCAGTCGCCGCCGCCGCGCGGGCCGGTACGGTGCCGGGCGGCGAGCTGGACGCCGGCCACCCGGGGCAGCCGGGAGGGCAGCAGTTCCTCGGTGAGGGTCGCCACGCGCGCGCGTGCGCGTTCCACCTCCACCAGGCGGGCCAGGTGCTCCGCCGCGTGGCGCAGGTAGAGGCGGGCCAGGTGGCGCCGGCGCTCGTGCGGTTCGGCGGGTTCGTCGTAGAGCCAGACGGCGGCGCCGAGGCGGCCGGCACAGTCGCCGGCGAGGGGCAGGGCGTAGCTGGCGGCGTAGCCGAGGCGGGCGGCGACCTCGCGGTGGCGCGGGTCGAGGCCGTCCTCGGCGAACAGGTCGGCGTGGACCGTCTCGCCGGCGGCGGTGGTGTCGTACGGCAGGGCGCCGTGCGGAACGGTCTCGATGTGGCCGAGGTCGGCGCGGCCGAGGCCGAGGCCGAGGGTGGTGCGGGGGCCGAGTCCGTCGCCCGGTTCCAGGACGACCAGGCCGCGGCGGGCGCCGACGAGGGCGGCTCCGGCGCGCAGCAGTTCGTGGAGGGCGGGGTCGAGCGCGTGGGTGCGGGAGAGGCGCTCGGTGAGTTCGTGCAGGGTCGTGAGGTCCGAGACCCAGCCGGCCAGCCGGTCCTGGAGGAGGGTGCCGGGAGCGGGGGTGTTCGGGGCGGGGACCGCGGGTCCGCCCGGGACGGGGGTGGTCCCCGAGGTGTGAGAGGTCGGCGCGACAGTCTGTGCGGGTGGGGGAAGAGTGGGATCGATTCCGGCCACTTTCGGAGGGTGCGGGGCGTTCATGGCGTCCGGCTCTCAGACCGGTGCGTATTGCTGAAAAGCATCGCAAACCCCCATGTCATTCTGCGCCGCTAGCAGTGTCTCCACATGTACACGCACTCGTGAGGGGATGTCCAGCATTGTCCTGCGAGGATTCCTGGTGTCCGTGAGCCGGGTGGGGTTTTGGCAGCGCTTTTCCCGAACCCCTTGCCTTACTGGCAAGTTGGCTAAAAACTGCCTTAGGTATCGCCTGATTGCGGTCGACTGGGCTCGCTCCACGGAGCGTCACAGCGGTCGTGATGGGTACGTACTCGGAGAAGGCCAGGGGTGGTTGGGGGCCACCCGGAACCTGGCGACGGACCCGGGCGTCATAGCCACCGACGGCCGAGCCCCATCCTCCCGTGGCGGAGGCGGAGAGAACCACGCGCGACGGCAAAACGCCAGACTTCGCCACCCCCAGGCCGCACCCGCTCTGCTGATGGACGCACCATGGACCCCATGGGCCCCGCCACGGACGCGGACGCGGCCCGTGCTCGACCCCTTGGGGTTCCCCCTGCCGGACGCGGGGGCGTGATGCGCCAACAGGTACGCACAGTGAAGTGATCGACACATGTTGTGATGTGGACCACGGTGTTGCCAGCGGTGCAACGGAAAGGACGAGCGCTCATGCGCGAGATCCCCGGAAGGCGACGCAGGCTCCTGTCCAGGCGGAACAGGCGGAACGACGGGAGCACCGAGCTGATCGGCGCGGCCCTGACCTTCGCGACCGGGTGGCAGTGGCCCGTACTCCCGGGCGTGGGCCCGGACCCCGAGGGGCGCGGCCGGTGCGGCTGCCCCGACCCCGAGTGCACGGTTCCCGGTGCGCACCCCTTCGACCCGGGCCTGCTCGCGGCCACCACGGACGAGCGCATGGTGCGCTGGTGGTGGACCAACCGGCCCGCCGCGCCGATCGTCCTGGCCACCGGCGGCAAGGCGCCCTGCGCGGTGAGCCTGCCGGCGCTCGCCGCCGCCCGCGCCCTGACCCAGCTCGACCGCCGGGGCATGCGCCTCGGCCCGGTGGTGGCCTCGCCGACCCGCTGGGCGCTGCTGGTCAAGCCGTACTCCCTGGAGCAGCTGGGCGAGCTGCTGTACGCCAAGGACTTCGTCCCCGGCTCGCTGCGCTTCCACGGCGAGGGCGGCTATCTCGCCCTGCCGCCGTCCGAGACCGGCCAGGGTGCCGTCCGCTGGGAGCGGGCCCCGCTGCCGGGTTCGGCCGCGCCCTGGGTGCCGGATGTGGAGGCCGTGGTGGACGCCGTGGTCGACGCCCTCACTCGTACGGGTGTGAGCGCGCCCGAGTTGTAGGAGTGTCCGGCGCGCGGGGGACGGCCGGGACCCGCCTGCTCTGTATCGTCCGCTCATGCTGCATCGCTCCGGGGGCCGCCCCGCACACTCCCCGGACCCCCGAAGGATCCGGCTGCTCGCCCTGGTGGGCGTGTCGCTGGCCGCGGTCGTGCTGCCGCTGGCCGTGGCGTCCGCCGGGCAGGTGGGCGACGCGGGGCCGTCAGCCGTACGGACGTCTCCGCGGCCCGCGCCGAGCGGCGCGGGCGGACGGCAGGCGGGCCCCGAGGGGGACGCCAAGCGCTCCTCGGCCGGTGCCCGTGCTCCCCGGCTGCTCGGCCTCGGCCTGGCCACCGCCGCGCGCTGCGGTCCGGAACTCAGCTCGCCCGAGGGCGTCGAGGCGCAGACCTGTGTGCTGACCCAGGGCAGCGACACCTGGGCGCGCACCTACTACCGCAACGCCACCGGGGCGGCGCTGGACTCCGTGCTGAGCCTGATGGGTCCGGGCGGCCGCAGCATCGAGACGCGCTGTGCCATGGGCGCCGACGACGAGCCCGCCACCTGCGAGACGCCCCGCGAACCCAGCAGGGGCGCGCCCGACGCGTATACGGCCGTCACGGAGTTCGCCGAGCCGGGGGCCGACGGCGAGCTGCTGCTGCGCTCGGGCAGCAACGCGGCGGTCGGGGACGGCAACACAGAAGGGCCCGGCGGGAGTTGACATCCGGGGGCCGGACGGCCGGCGGACGCGGGCATGGAAAGGCCCGGTTGCTGGCGACGGGGGATGCACCAGCAACCGGGCTACTGGAACGGTAACAAGAGATCGCCCGTTCGCAAATTCCTGCCGGGGCATTCGGCCATCGAATTCGCCCTCAAGGAGGGGAGTTGTGACAGGAGTCACCCGTTCCGCCGCCCGGGGCCGGGGCTGACCGACCGGTCAGCCGCGACCCCGCCGCGTGGCCCGTCAGCTGAGCGTGACCTGCCGGTTGGTCAGTCCGCCGCGCGCCCGGCGCTCGTCCGCGGTGAGCGGTTCCGTCACCGCGAGGGCGGCGGCGAGCCGCTCGGCGAACTCGGCGGCCGGCTTCTCCACATCGTCGGCACCGACCCCGCTCGGCAGGTCCCACACCGGCACGGTGAGGCCGTGAGCACGGAAGGAGCCCACGAGCCGGGTCCCCTCGCCGAGGCCGGAGCGGCCCGCCGCGTGCAGCCGCGCGAGAGCGTCCAGAAGCTGCTCCTCCGGGTGCGGCATGACCCAGCGCAGGTGGTTCTTCTCCGGGGTCTCGCACCAGTAGGCGGCGTCCACGCCGGACAGCTTCGCCGTCGGGATGGCGGCGGAGTTGGCACGCTCCAGCGAGGCGGCCACCTCCGGGGCGGCGTTCTCCGCGTCCGGCACCCAGAACTCGAAGCCGCTGTGCACGACCGGCTCCAACGGGGCCTCGAGGTCCAGCAGGTCCTGGAGCCGTGGACCGTCGGCCGGGGCGCGGCGGCCCTGCACCGGGGTGCCGGGCTGCGCCACGAGCGCCCGCTGGAGGGTGTCGGCGAGGTCGCGGCTGATGTCGCCGGACGCCGTGTCGTTCTGGAGGCCGATCAGGACCGAGCCGTCGTCGCGGCGCAGCGCGGGCCAGGCCATCGGCAGCACCGTGGCGAGCGTGACCGACGGGACGTCCTCGGGCAGGCCCTCCTTGAGGGTCAGTCCGGCCGTCGCCGCCGGGACCAGCTCGCGCAGCGCGACCCAGTCGCACTCGCCCGGCAGTCCCTCGAACGGGCGGTGCACCAGCTCGGTCGCGGCCTGGGCCGCCGCCCGGCCGTGGCACGCCTTGTAGCGCCGGCCGCTGCCGCACGGGCAGGGCTCGCGGGCACCGACGACCGGGATCTCACCGTCCGTGAGCTGCGGACGCTGGGCCTTCGTCTGGGGTCGCTTCTTGGCCATCGTGGGTGTCTCCCGGTTACGGCTCAACTCGTACGGGCGCGAGCCTAGCCGCTGCGGCCATGACCGACGGGAACCTGTGGACAACCCACGGGCGTTCGAGGCCGGTGGTGTGAACTTGTGGACGGCGCGGACGGCTCCGGCGCCGTGCCGTAGCGGTCTGCGGCACCGGTCTTCTGTGGCGGTCTGCCGTAGTGGTCAGTCGAGGTCGTCGAAAGCCGCGGCGAAGTCCAGTCCGGTCAGATCCGGCAATGTGTGTTCGGCCAGGTCCGGCAGCGCGGGCGCGGTGACGCGCGTAGCGAAACCGTCACGGCGGCACCGGGCGTCGGGATCGTGGACGTCCGCGTGGACCACCACCCAGACCGTCACCTCGCCCTGGATGTCGTCGCGTACACCCCAGTCGTCGGCGAGGGCCGTGATGATGTTCAGTCCGCGGCCGCCGTGCGCGGTCACCGAAGGGGTGGCCGGCGCCGGGCGGGTCGGGCCGCCGCCGTCCGTGACCTCCACGATGAGCCGGCCCCGGGCGTCCACCCGCCAGGCGGCGAGGACCGCGCCGTCCCCGGCCGGTGCGTCGTTCAGCGGGCGCCCGTGTTTGCAGGCATTGCTGAGCAGTTCCGAAAGGATCAGTACGGCATCGTCGATGACCGATTCCGCGACGCCGCCGTTGCGCAGCTGCGCGCGCATCCGATGCCGCGCCTTCCCCACGCCCGCAGGGCCATGGGGTACGGCCATGCTCGACGACGTGGGCACCTCCTGTGCGACCACCAACGCCACCCCCGAGACCTCCTTTGCCCCACGCCACGGTGTGGATGCCCCATTGGCCTGTACCGGAAACCGGCCAATCCTCTTCCGGTGACGCATTCGAAACGGCCGTACACGGAGCGAACGCGCCGGAGCACTCCCTGTGACAGGAACTCTGTTTCTGGTCTCGTCTGACGGGATTTCAGTGGCTGGATTTCGACGGCTATGGCCGAGACCGGAGAATTCAGGACACGCACAGCCGGGTCAAGGGGCGTGCACAGCTCTTTACCGGTCTCTTTACGTCACACCCCGCCGCGCGGGGTGCGCGGTCAGCGGCCCAGCCGGTCCAGCACCGCGCGCGGGCGGTTGGTGATGATGGCCTCGATGCCCAGCTCGACGCAGAGGTCGACGTCCTCGGGCTCGTTCACGGTCCAGACGTGTACCTGGTGGCCGTTGCGCTTCAGCCGCTCCACATAGGCGGGGTACTTGCGCACGATGCGGATCGAGGGGCCGGCGATCCGTACGCCCGCCGGAAGGCGTCCGTCGCGCAGTCGCGGCGAGAGGAACTGCACCAGATAGACCGTCGGGAGGGTCGGCGCGGCGGCACGCACGCGATGCAGCGAGCGCGCCGAGAAGCTCATGATCCGCACCGGGGACTCGGCGGCGCTGGCCGGCGCATCCAGGCCGAACCGCTTCAGCAGCGTCAGCAGCCGCTCCTCCACCTGGCCCGCCCAGCGGGTGGGGTGCTTGGTCTCGATCGCCAGCTCCACCCGGCGCCCGGCGTCGGAGACCAGCTCCAGCAGCCGCTCCAGGGTGAGGACGGAGGTCTCGGCCGGGTCCTCCGGCGGATGCTCCCAGTCGGGCTCCTCGTCCCGGCCGCGCCAGGCCTCCCGGGTCTTCCAGGAGCCGAAGTCCAGGGCGGCGAGATCGGCCAGCTCCAGCGCCGAGACGGCGCCGCGGCCGTTGGAGGTGCGGTTCACCCGCCGGTCGTGCACACAGACCAGATGGCCGTCCGCGGTCAGCCGGACGTCGCACTCGAGGGCGTCGGCGCCGTCCTCGATCGCCTTCTTGTAGGCGGCCAGGGTGTGTTCGGGGGCGTCCTCCGAGGCCCCGCGGTGGGCGACGACCTGGGGGGAGCGCTGTGGTGCTTCGGTCACCGCGTCATGGTGCCACCGTCGCCGGGTACGTGTGGCGGCGAGGACGCGACCGTGGGGCGAACGGGGATGTACGCCCTGCCGTTTTATGTAACTTTTGCGGTAAAGATCCCATATAAAGAGAGGTCCCGGACCCACAGGCACCGCTTATGGTGCTCTGACGGCCCGTGGGAAAAGCTGACTGCATACAAGAAGACAGACCATGCGCAGCCGCATCCGAGTGTGACCGAGCGCGACCGAGGAAAACAGCCGTGGATCGAGGAGAAGAGCTGTGAGCACCGAGAACGAGGGCAACGAGGTACCCGCGGCCCCGTCCGCACCTCCCGTGCCGGTGGCCTCTCCCCACACCTCCCCGCAGGGCGCCGCGCCATCCGCCCCGGAGGCCCCCGCCCCCGGCGGCCCCGAGGGGAACGCGCCGACGGCGCCGCTTCCGCCGGTGCCGGCCGAGGCACCCACCGCGCCGCCCCAGCCGAGCGCGCCGCCGGCCGCCGCCGCGGAGTCCGCCGCGCAGCAGACGCGGGCGCAGGCCCCGATGCCGACCGCCGAGGCGCCTTCCGGACCGTCCGGCGCCCCGCATGCGTCCGGACCGGCCCCCGACGGCTCCTGGCCGCCGCCTGCCCCGCCCGCCGGTCCGGGCTACAGCGGTGCCGCAGGCTTCGGCAGCGGCGGGTACGGCGGCGGTGAGGGCGGCGCCGGCGGCATGGGTCCCGGTGGGACGGGTCCGGGTGGCATGGGTCCCGGTGGCGCCGGTCCCGGCGGCTGGGGCGCGACGTACGAGCCGCCCGCCCCCAAGCCGCGCAGCGGCCGTGGCGGACTGGTCGCCGCGGTGCTGGTGGCGGCGCTGGTCGCCGGCGGCCTGGGCGGCGGTATCGGCTACACCCTGGCCCGGAACCACGACGACCACGGCTCCACCACCATCTCCTCCTCCGACAGCAGCGCCACCCAGGTCAAGCGGGCCCCCGGCACCGTCGCCAACGTGGCCGCCCGGGCACTGCCCAGCACGGTCACCATCGAGGCCGAGGGCAGCAACGGCGAGGGCGGCACCGGCACGGGCTTCGTCTTCGACACCCAGGGCCACATCGTCACCAACAACCACGTGGTGGCGGACGCGCTCAACGGCGGCAAGCTGACCGCGACGTTCCCGAACGGCAGGAAGTACGACGCCGAGGTCGTCGGGCACGCCCAGGGGTACGACGTGGCGGTCGTCAAGCTCAAGAACCCCCCGTCCGACCTCAAGCCGCTGGCCCTCGGCGACTCCGACAAGGTGGCGGTCGGCGACGAGACCATCGCGATCGGCGCCCCCTTCGGCCTGTCCAACACGGTGACGACGGGCATCATCAGCGCCAAGAACCGCCCGGTGGCCTCCAGCGACGGCAGCGCCACGAGCAAGGCCTCCTACATGAGCGCGCTCCAGACGGACGCGTCCATCAACCCGGGCAACTCCGGCGGGCCCCTGCTGGACGCCTCGGGCGCGGTGATCGGCATCAACTCCGCGATCCAGTCCACCAGCGGCGGCGGCCTCGGCGGCTCGGGCCAGTCCGGCTCGATCGGCCTGGGCTTCGCCATCCCGATCAACCAGGCCAAGTACGTCGCCCAGCAGCTGATCAAGACCGGTGTGCCGGTGTACGCCAAGATCGGCGCCTCCGTCTCCCTGGAGGATTCGACCGACGGCGCGAAGATCACCGACCAGGGCACCTCCGGTTCCGCCGCGGTGGAGCCGGGCGGCCCGGCGGCCCAGGCCGGCCTGAAGCCCGGCGACGTGATCACCAAGCTGGACGACTCGGTGATCGACAGCGGCCCGACCCTGATCGGCGAGATCTGGACCCACAAGCCCGGCGACAGGGTCACGATCACCTACAAGCGGGGCGGCCAGGAGCACACGGCGGTGGTGACGCTGGGCTCCCGCAAGGGCGACAACTGACGCTCGCACAGCCCGGCCTCGCCCGCCGCCGCCCGCGCGGGGCCGGTACGCTATACCCGCTCCGCCCCGGTGGGCGGCGCGGGGAGGCGTGCCCGAGCGGCCGAAGGGAACGGTCTTGAAAACCGTCGTGGCAGCGATGTCACCGTGGGTTCAAATCCCACCGCCTCCGCAGAGGTCATAGAAGCGCAGTTCACAAGGGGTGTCCCTCGATGAGGGGCGCCCCTTCTGCATGGGGTCCGTCTCACCTTGATCCGGCCCTGTCGCCTTGTGGATCAGTGTGTGTGGACCAGGCGTGGACCAGATCGGGCACTCTTCTGTTCCTCGGTCAAGGCGGCCCGCCTTCGGCGGGCCGCGCGCGCTGGCGGCCACGGGCCGCCGCCGCTCCTGTCTCCGCCCCGCTCCGGCGGCCCCCACCCGCTCAGCGCGCAGCATCGCCGAAGCGGTCGACCGGACCAGAAAGCACCCCGAGCGCTCCGAGCACCAGGACCAGGGCGACGCACTCCCAGCTGGGCCATGCCTCCCAAGTGCTCGCCACTTCAAAGCCGTATGGGCCGCCAAGCCGTAGTCCAGGACGTGTTGCTCCGCCGTGTCGGCAGCGGCCAGGCAGGGTCGTGGCGCGGCCCGTGACGCATGGACGAAGCGTGGCTGAGGTCGGCACGGGGTTGCTGGAAACACACGTGACGGGTGCTCGATCGGCGCACCCGCCGTCGTGGCTGACTTTCCCGGGCTCAGGTCAGGACCCCTCTCAAATCGACAACAAGAAGCCGGGGTTGCACCCGAGTTCGAGCACGCCAACCACCCCGGTACCATCGGCACCGGGGTCCTGATCAGGGCTTCCGCGACCGGATCACCCGGAATGCTGTCCAGGCTGAGGGGTGGTCCGGTCTTTCTTGTTACTGGTCCTCGCTGTGAGATGCGCCGTCGGGCAGCGTCGGCACTGCCGGGTTCAGCTCAGAGCCTTGCCGACCTCGTAGATCGTTGGCCTGTCCTCGGGAGCGTGGCTGAGCATGGCCTCGATCAGCTCGCCCAGTTCCCCCGGCATCCGGACGGATCGACGCTTGCCGGCTGCTACGGCCCTTCGCTGGACGGGGCGCGGTGCGTCGTCCGGGTACTCGACTGCCCGCCAGCCCGTGGCTGAGAGGAGCAGTGAGGCACCGAGCGCGTAGACATCCGCTTCCTGCGTGGGCTCAGCCTCTCCGGTCGCCAGCACGCTACGCGCGATCTCCGGCGCTTCGTAGTGGACCAGGCAGCCGCGGAACGGGAAGTCGTGACCCTCGGGAACATGCCGGCCGTGCGCGAGCGCCAGGTCGATGAGGTGGGTCCGCTCCGGCCCGATGATGAAGTGCGCGGGCTGCACGTCGCCGTGCGCCCAGCCCTGGGAGTGCAGTTCGGCCAGCGCTTCCACGCAGCCGAGAGCCACACCGGTGTGCGGCAGGATGCGCGAGTCGGGCTTTCGGCAGGGCTCCCACAGCTGGTACAGGTCCGGCCCCTCGCGCCACGGCTGGAAGTTCCAGGTACCGCCTTCCCACTCGCCGTACGCGAAGTCATGGAAGCCGAGCCGGTGCAGTACGGCGCCTTCGCGCGCGGGGGCGAGCGCAGTCCATGGCTGCGCCGGCCACTCGGCCGTCGCCTTGATGGGATAGCCGACCTTCACGGCGTAGTGGCCCCGATGACTCTCGACCTCCCAGACCATGGAACCCCGGCGGTTGAGAACCAGGCGCTGAGCCGTGGGCATGAGGGCATCGAGCACGACGATCGGCAGTTCAGGGGGTGTCCCGAACAACGTCTGTTCTCCTTCCGGGCGACGCGGCCGACCCCGTAGGGAGGCCAGCCGCGCCGCTGCTGTCGTCGCTATGCCTGACCGTACGGTCGGCCGCAGTCCGCGTCGCACTGCGCGAGGTTCGCGCCGTCCACGGTCCAGAGGTCGTCGAAGACCATGAACCCGGCCGCCTTCATCGCGTGCGCGGACGCGGCGACCGCCTTCGGGTCACGGGGACCGCCGCCCGGCTTGGGGTTGTGGTGGAGGAAGCGGCCGGCGAACCGCTCGCACAGGTCGGCGTAGTCCTTGGTGTGGAGGATGAGGGCGTGGAGACCGAGGTCCACGTCCTCCGAGGGGACCATGGGAACGGTCGCCGTCGCTGCGGTGACCAGGAAGGCCACCGCCTGGTCCGCGATCCGCTCGGCGCGCTCGCGCGGCTGTCCGTTGTGGACGACCACGAAGTGCGCCAGGCTGTCGAACAGTTCCTCACCAGCCAGGGAGCGACCGGTCCTCTGGTCATTGGCCGTTGCTGTCATGCGAGTACTCCTTGAGTGTCGCTGTGCTCTGGCACGTGCACCCGCATCGGTTGCCGAGGTGTCGACCCCGGACCACCGCGGGGCTTGGAAGGCCGCCTCCGAACGGAGGGAGTGGCATCCCGCTCGGGGGCGGCCGGTCTACTGGCTGGTACCGAGGGCAATACCGATCACCAGGCCACAGGACCCGCTGATCATGATGATGAAGAGGACTCCCGCGTACCGGCCGATGGCGCGCATCACAGGCCGTCCCGGCTGTTGCCGTTCTTGATGGCGAGGCGGGCGCTCAGTTCCTCCCGCGCCGTCGGCGCCACCACATCGCTCGGCAGGGCATCCCACTCGGTGCCGCCGCCGATGGGCCTTATCTGCACCCGGGCGCCGACCTCGTCCATGACGACGCCAATCCGTCCACTGGCGGTGTCCTTCGCCAGTTCGCCGATGCCTGGTCTGGTCTGCTGGTTGCTCGCCATGGGCACGAGCATCCTGCCGCTCGTCAGGACACCGGAACCTCCGACAAACCCCACTTTGGGACGTCCCGCGTCGGGTAGAACGTCCCTAGTGCCGTCCCCGGGTGTTGGGAGAGATTGGGATGCCGAACGAGAGGCTACGTGCTGCCATGGCGGCCGGCGGTTGGACGTACACCGCCCTCGCGGACAAGGTCGAAGTCGATCCCAAGTCCGTCGAACGATGGGTGAATCTGGGCCGTACGCCGCGCCGCGCCACGGCCATGCTGGCAGCGGAAACGCTAGGAGAAGATGTGCACGCTCTTTGGCCTGCCCTTCGGCAGGCGCGTCCTGCCCGCGCCGTCAGTCCGGAACTTGTGGCGCTCTACGACCAGCGGGCCGACATCCCCGTGTCCGCATTCGTGGACATGCTGACGCAGGCCCGCGAGCACATCGACGTCTTGGTGTATGCCGCAGTCTTCCTGCACGAGGCGTACCCGCGTCTCAATGACCTGTTGCGAGAGCGAGCTGCCGACGGGTGCGCAGTCCGCATCGCGGTCGGCGACCCCGACAGTACGAATGTTCAGCAGCGCGGCAAGGAAGAGAAGTTCGGACACGGAATCGAGTCCCGTTGCCGACTCGCGCTCATGCACTATCGCCCTCTTGCCGGGGTACCGGGCATCGAGGTGCGGACCCATGCCACCACGCTCTACAACTCGATCTACCGTGCGGATGACCAGGCGCTGGTCAATGCCCATGTGTGGGGTGTGAACGCCTACGGTGCTCCCGTGTGGCACCTTCGGCGCAACGGAGCCGGCGGCATGTTCGACACCTACGCCCACAGCTTCGACGCTGTGTGGGAGACCGCGACGCCGGTAAGCGAAGAAGGGTGACCATGGCACGGACCGAGTACTACGACGACCCCGAGGCACCGCAGCCGAACAGCATGGTGGTCGCCGCGTCCGCCGTGGTCACCGACGACGAGGGGCGCGTGCTCCTTCAGCGGCGCCGGGACAACGATCTCTGGGCGCTCCCCGGTGGCGGCATGGAGATGACCGACTCACTGCCGGGGACGGCCGTCCGCGAGGTGAAGGAGGAGACGGGCCTGGACGTGGAGATCACCGGGCTCGTGGGCACCTACACCGACCCTCGCCACATCATCGCCTACTCGGACGGCGAGGTGCGCAGACAGTTCAACGTCTGCTTCACCGCCCGCGTGGTCGGCGGCCGGCTCGCGATCTCGGACGAGTCCACGGAACTGCGGTTCGTCCAGCCGGAGGAAATTGATCAACTGCCGATGCACCATACGCAGCGGCTCCGGATCCGTCACTTCGTGGAGCACCGGGAGCAGCCCTACCTCGGCTGATCTTCCAGCTTGCTGCCCCTGCTTCAGATCGGCTTTGCGTAGGCGCTCCCAGCCATTGGCTCTGGTCCAAATCAGGCGGGCGATGGGCTGTTCGCACAGTGAGCTGTTGACAGCAACGGACCATGACCTCAACTTCTTGGTTTCACAACACATCGCCTCGCCCAACTTCCTTATTCAATTATTTCAGCCTCAACGGCTGGGGGCTTTAGCACTCCAATTGCGATCACGGACTGCCGGGCGTAAGAAGGATGCGAGGGGATAGACCGGACTCAGCCAGCCTCGCGGTCGGTTGAGGCAACTAGCTGCGCTTCACGTCGAGTGATGTGCCGACGCTTTATGTAGCGTAACTCACATAGATATCAAAAACATGCGGGCAAGGGGTGTATTCACGTGCCTGCATCTGGCCCCTGGCAATGGCTCCTTGTTGGCACGCTCCTCGTTCTCGGAATGCTCTTTGCTGCGGACGCTTGGAGGCTGGCAGTCCATCAGACAGAAAAGGGCTCAAAGATCGGGGTTCTATCTGCTATTGGTGGAGGTCTTATCACGGGCTTGTCGGTGGGACTTGCAACGCTCATGTTGCAGGCTTCGTTCGATGCCTCGACGAGGTACGCGACATGGAGAGCAGATGTTGAGGCCGCCGAAAGCATCCCGGGATTTTCACCGGGTAATCGCGACATTCGAGGAATCAACTTTAGTGGGAAGTCCCTGTTTGACGCCGACTTCACCAATGCGGACCTTCGCGGCTCCCAATTGAGGGACACTAAGCTCTACGGCGCGCTGTTCGACAGGGCGCATATGGGCGGAGCCAACCTGGTAGGAGCAGACATGGAGGCGTCGAGTTTCGACCACACCGATTTGAGGGGAGCGCTACTGCAGAGCGCTAATCTAACTCACGCGAAGATGGTCGAAACTCCGCAAGAACTCGCCGGAGCGCAGGTGAATGCCCGCACATGCTGGCCCAAAGGAATTTCGCTACAAATGCTCAAAGAAGTAAAAGTGCGAAATTTCACAAACAAAGAAGGTGTTGTGATTACTGCCCAGCAGGATAAAAGGGAGGACGGGATCGCAGGCGGGGAGGTTGCTCCTCATTGCCATTTGATGGAACGGTGAGATCGCACAGTTATTTCTGGCCTGCGCCCTAGCGGTCTGGCGTACTCGCCGGGGGGCGGCAAGCCCCCGCTCCAGCGAGCGGGCAGTGCGGAAATCCCCGGCGCAATAAGCCAACGCATTCGGCCACTCCGGCGCCCCCGCCTTCTCGGTTCCTGCGGAGGACCACAGTGCCGTTTCCGCGAGTGCCCAATCCAAAGCGCATCCCCCCAATACCCGCCGAGGGTACGTCGAGGATGACTACGGTAACTGGGTGTACAGGGTGTGGGAGTGCTGATAGGCCGCTAGCCAGGGGGCCCCGGCTCTCCTGGCTAACAACGGCTAACACAATGAGGTGGATCGGCGTTGATGGCCGTTTCTGGAGCTGGAGTTGAGCGTTCGGTCCGGTGTGGGGACATCGCCGTGGATCGTGTCGGATGAACTGTGGGATCGCCTGGAGCCGCTGCTGCCGCAGCGCGAACGGCGCTTCCGGTACCCGGGCCGCAAGGCCTTACCGGACCGGGAGTGCTGTGCGGGATCCTGTATGTGCTCCACACCGGCATCCAGTGGGAGTACCTCCCGAAGGAGCTGGGCTTCGGCTCGGGCATGACCTGCTGGCGACGCTTGCGGGTCTGGAACGAGGCTGGCGTCTGGCAACGACTGCACGAGGTCCTGCTGGCCGAACTGAACGCAGCCTCTCGGCTGGACTGGTCCCGCTGCGTGGTCGACTCCTCCCACGTCAGGGCCCTAAAAGGGGGAGCCACACGGGCCCCTCGCCGGTCGACCGAGGCCGGGCCGGCTCGAAGCACCACCTGATCACCGACGGGCACGGCACCCCGCTCGCCGTCCTGCTGACCGGTGGCAACCGCAACGACGTCACCCAGCTCCTGCCCCTGCTCGACGCGATCCCGCCCGTCCGCGGCCGTATCGGACGGCCCCGCCGCAAACCCGACTCGCTCTTCGCCGACCGCGGCTACGACCACGACATCTACCGCGAGCAGGTCCGCGACCGCGGCATCGTGCCGGCCATCGCCCGCCGCGGAACACGACACGGCACCGGACTGGGCACCTACCGGTGGGTAATCGAGCGGAGTTTCGCGTGGCTGCACGGCTTCCGGCGCCTGAGGATCCGCTGGGAACGCCGAGCCGACATCCACGAAGCGTTCCTCAAACTCGCCTGCTGCCTGATCACCCACCGACAACTCAGCTCATTGTGTTAGCCGTTGTTAGGCAGTTTCGTTTGGATCAGCGGGCGGACCAGAGGAAGATGCCGGTGATGTGGAGTGCGCCCAGGTGGATGGTCGCCGTCTTCTCGTAGCGGGTCGCGATGCTACGCCACTGATTGAGGCGGTTGATGCACCGCTCGACGGTGTTCCATTGTCCGCTGCCGGAGCTGTGCGGGTCGGCGAGAGGGAGTGTCAGTAGGGCCATTCCGGGGCCTTGTAGACGGCCTCTCCAGCGACATAGGTGGCGAGCACCTTCACCTCTCTGAGGTCTTCTGCGGACGTGTTCTCGTCAAGCTTCTTGTTGAGGACCACGAAATCAGCGGCATGGCCCGAGACCAGGCTGCGGTCACCCCATCCGCCGGCCTGGGCAGAACCCGTTGTATAGGCGTCGAGGGCGTCCGTAAAGGACAGCTTCTCTTTCTCCGGCTCAAGGGGAGGAAGGTCGGGATCCTCCGGCGATTTCCGTGTCATGGCGACATAGATGCCCCCGAGCGGATCCACATTCCCTTTCGGCCACTTCTGCGTCCCGGACATGGAGCTGACCGGCCAGTCGGATCCCCCAGCCAGAATCGCACCTTTCTGCCGCAGGCTATTGAAGCGGTACATTCTCTTTGCTCGCACCGGTCCGAGTGCCTTGACGTTGTACTGCTCCATCTGTTGCCCTCCGCAGGCCCAGGACGGCTGAATGCTGGCGAACGCGATGCCTGCGAAACGTGCGAGATCGTTATCGGTGACGAGCTGCAGGTGTGCTATCTGGTGATGGGACGCCAATGTCCCCTTGACGGCGGTGAGCACTTTGAGAGCTTGTTCGACCGCCGCGTCGCCTATCGCGTGGAAATGGGTGGAGAGACCCATTTTGGCGAGGCCTCCGACAATTTCCCGGAGGGACTCTTCCTTATAGTGGAGCGTCCCACAATCCCCTGGCACCTGAGTTTTCATGGCGTACGGTTCCAGCAGTGCCGCAGTCCAGTTCTCCACGATCCCGTCAAGATATATCTTGACCGAGTCCGCAATGATGTGAGTCGAGTCCTGCAGACCATTTCTGGCCGCACACAGGTCGGCGATCTGATCCTTGACCGGCCGCTCGTCGAACGGATTCCAGAAGAAGGCGCACGTGGCCCGGCCCTTCAATGTCCCGTTGGCGAGTGCTGTGCGGTAGGTGTCGGCCTGGCCGCCAGGCGTGTAGACGATCCCCGCGTCCTGCCAGCCCGTGATACCGCGACGGAACAGCACCTCGTTCTGGGCATAGGTGAATACCCTCTGGACCAGCTTCTCATCGGGCACGGGGGATGGGCAGGAGTCCTTCACGTAGTTGGTGGCCCACTCGTGCAGGGTCCCGCTGGGGCGCCCGGAACTGTCCCGCTCGATCCATCCACCGATGACGTCGCGGTCGCTCTCGGGGAGAGCCGCCTTGTCCAGCGCGATGCTGTTCAGCCAAGCGGCGTGACCGTCGCGAAGACCGAGGAACGCCGGCCTGTCCGGCACCCACCTGTCCAGTATCTCGCGCGTCGGCCATCTCCTACCACTCTGCGGGTCGAAGAAGGCTTCCACGGCCCAGCCACTTCCAGCCACCCAGTCGTTCTCGGCTTGCCTGCTCGTATCCCTGTGGGTCACCGCCCATTTCTTGATGAGAGTTTCGTATTCGGCAGGTTCGACCGTCCCGCGGAGATCACATTCACCGCCGACCTCCGCCCAACCGCCTCCCATGAGGTGCAGGTGTGAGTCGTGGAAGCCCGGAATGATCGTGTAACCCTTCAGGTTGAGCCAGTCGCTTTCTCCAGGGCCACTCCACAGGGCGCAGGAAACTATCTTTCCGTTGCTCACCTGGAGAATTCCGCTTCCGTACCACCCGGTTCGCTCCGCATTATTGGGGTTCCTGCTCGACCCGGTGTAAATCGCTGCGTTTACGAACGTCGTAGCCTCGCCATTGCTCATATCGAACCCCTCGCCTGGCGGCGTAGTGAGCCTGTTCCCCGTGGCCGAGACGGTTCCTTTCTCGGCGGCACTCTTCTTCCAGCTTAAAAGATGAACCCGAATGGACCAACAAGGCGGAGGGGAATCACCCGAACGACGTAGCAGAGCAGGCACTCCAAGGAGGTGAACGCTATTATACGCGTCTATTGTCAAGCCAGTTCTCGGGCTTCCGTGAGAGGATGGCTGCCGCTGCAAGCTGAAATACTGGACACGCC
Organism: Streptomyces sp. NPDC031418; assembly: GCF_055581605.1. NCBI lineage: Bacteria > Bacillati > Actinomycetota > Actinomycetes > Kitasatosporales > Streptomycetaceae > Streptomyces > Streptomyces sp. NPDC031418. The sequence continues at coordinate 96,015 of NZ_JBVIJC010000009.1, read as the reverse complement.
TTACAGCACGCCGAGCAGGGCGTTGTCCTCCCACTGGTCGACGACCGCGAGGTAGCCGGCGAGGACCTTGGAGTGGGGGCCCATCCGCCTTGCTTGCCGATGACGATCTGGTCGTGGCCCTTCAGGCGGGAGGCGGTGGCGAGGCTGCGGCGGGGGGCTATGGCCGGTGAAGGGGGTCTCGATCCCGGCCCTCTCGCCGGCGCGGGTGACGATGTCGCCGATGGACTCGGGCGTCAGGCCGCCCCCCAGGACGGTGTGCCAGAGGTCGTGCAGGCGGCGCCAGACGTAGCCGTCCGGGTCGGTGAGGCCGGCGGCCTCCTTCCACGCCTGCCACGCGCGGACCGGGCAGATCGAGGGCCGGGAGCTGTGGGGGACGGGACGACGCGGGGGCGGACCTTGGACACACGCAGATCGGCTGGATGCCGCTGGGGGTTTCTGCGTGTGTAAGGACGTCCGATCGGATCTGCGTCATGGGGATCACGGCGGGTGTGAATGTGCAGGTCAGTTGGGGGCCTAGCCGGTGGCACCGTCCGGAGCCGACGGCAACCCTGACGGCAACGACGGCACACGGACACCGTTGATCACGATCGTCAGCGATCAGTCGGGAGTAAGGCGCAGCCCCCGCCCCACGGCCTGCCCGATCCTACGGATCAGAAGGTGCAGCGCTGTCCAGGCTCCGCCACCACGGGCGGTGGACCTAGGGAGGACGGATTCGGCCGGCGCGGCAGTAGGCTTCTGCGGTGTCGGGCAAGAACTGCGGGCGATCCAAGGGTCGCCCCTGATGGATCTTGGGCCGGGTCCGAGCCAGTGGACCCCGCGTGGACCACAGCCCCCGCGCGAGGTCCTTGGCCGATATGCCATACCTGTTCCGTTCCTGGTGAACGAGGTGGAAGGCGGCGTGCCCGAGCGGCCGAAGGGAACGGTCTTGAAAACCGTCGTGGCAGCGATGTCACCGTGGGTTCAAATCCCACCGCCTCCGCAGAGGTCATAGAAGCGCAGCTCAGAAGGGGCGCCCCGGCATCAGGGGCGCCCCTTTCTGCGTTCAGCTCCGCTCACTAGCGGGAGTGGATCAAGGCCGGTGTCCCGTCATCCGGGCCGCCGAGGCGATTGTTGCGCGGGCTTCCTGTTCGGAGAGGCCCGTGCGGCGGGCGGCTTCTGTGAGGGGGGTGGCCAGGGTGGGGCCGAGGCCGTTTTCGTAGGCGCGGCAGGCTGCCCAGAAGAGGCGGGTGTTGCGCTGGCCCTCGTGTGCGGAGAGGACGAAGGCGATCAGGCCGTGGCCCTGGCCGTACGCATGGCCGGCGCCGCCGGAGGCGGGGTGCGGTGGGGGCAGGAGGAGCCGGAGCAGGGAGGGCGGGCAGGGCGCCGGGGGCAGTCGCCCGGTGCCGGGGGCGGTGGCGTAGACGCCGTGGTCGGTGCGGGAGCCGGGGCCGACCAGATAGCCGCCGGCGCCGCGGATGTCGATGCCGGGGGCGAGCCGGCCGGCCGAGTTGGGGACGACGGTGTCGGCCGGGCCGGTGAGCCACAGATGGCGGCCGCCGCTCGGGGTGAGGACGACGACCGTCTCCGGGATCGTGAAGAGGTGCCGCAGGGCCAGCTCGCGCAGGGCGGCCGAGGAGTCGGTGCCGGACTTGGTGTCCAGGTCGACGCCGATCAGGTGGTACGGCGGGAGTCCGCAGGCGATGCCGTAGCCGGTGGCCCAGGGGGCGGCGGCGAACATCTCGCGGATCCGGGCGGGGTCGGTGGAGGCGTCGTACACCCCGTGGCCGAAGCGGCCGCAGGCACCGTGGCAGGGCGGTGCCGCGGGGACGGGGTCGTGGCGGTGCGGGGAGCGCAGGGCCGGGAGCTTCGTCCGGGACAGGGGGATGACGGCCAGGCCGTGCTCGGCGGCGGACAGGGCGTGGGCGAGGGCCAGCGTCGTGGCCTGCCGGTCGGTGGTGGCCATGGATCGATGGTCGTACATGCGTTCGAAAAAGGGAAGGGCGGCCGGCGGGGACACGCCAGGGGCGGGGGGAATGGCCGGAATGACGCAGGAACGGTTCCCCTCTTGTCGTGCTTGCGGGGTGAACATCCCCGTCGAGCCGGAGTACGGCGGGAAGTGCCCAAAAATGGCGATACAGGTTTATCGACTTGTCCTCACGCTTGCGTGCGAATAGCGGCTTCCATGGTGGTTCGCCGGGGATTCGGTGGGCAATTCTGAGAGCGCGACGTCGTCCACGAAGTCGAGGCGGTCGGCCAACTGCCTTGACGCAAGCCGTAGTTCGTGTACTGAGGCCCTCGGGTCCGCCGAGTGTCTGGTTCTGGGAGGAACAAACATGGCAAGCATCCGCACCGCCCGCGTTCTCGCCGCCGTCTCCGCTCTTCCGCTCGCTGCCGCTCTCTTCGCCGGGGTCGCGACGGCGGACAACGGCGCCATCGCGGGCGACGGATCGAACGCGGGGGTGGCGAGTGTCGTCGGCAGCGGGGTCGGCCACGACAACAACGGCAACTCGTCGACCACGCAGCAGAACGCGGTCGGCTCCGGCGCCTCGAACCAGAGCAACACCGCGCAGGTCAACGGCTCCGTCTGGTCCGCCATCCAGCAGGGCAACGAGAACGTCGCCGTCCACTTCGTCCAGCTGTGGTGACCGCCGGGCGGGGCCCCTCCCGGTGAGGGTTCCCGTGGGGTGTGCTTCGGGGTCGTCTCACGTCCGCGGGGGGGGGGGGGGGGGGGGGGGGGGGGGGGGGTGTGGGGGGGGGGGGGGGGGGCCCCCCTCCTCTGCGCACTCTCAGCACCCCCACGCAGGGAGGGGGGGAGGGCG